>CAJOPE010000144.1 GCA_905236815.1 uncultured Prevotella sp.
CGGGAGAGTAGGTAGCCGCCTCCTTTTTATCAAGAGCCTCGATTACGAAAGTAGTCGGGGCTTTTTTCATTTGATATAGTTTGTTCTGCTGGAAGGCAACTGCATTATATGGAAAAAGGTAAGTATTGCCCTTACTAGGCGATACTTACCTTTATATATAAGTATAAGGCTGTTACTTTTCAATAATTGCCTTTAACTAGGTTGCTCATTTTTCGTGAATTTACGACTATCCTTTCCATTGGACTTGAATTCTCAAAATTTGAGAGTATTATATTTAGCTTACTTCAGTAAGTTTTCCTGTCTTTGAATCAATTATAAACCCACGGATGATTATATCTTTTGGAACTAAAGGGTGTAATCGAATTGTTTCAATAGTACTGTGAATAGATTTCTCGTATTCGTGAAATCCATCAAGATATTTTTCAAGGTTTATTTCATTGGACGCTTTTTGTATATCTTCATCTGTAATACCTTTCTCTTTCATAAGTTCTATCATATGATGGGCATTCATATGACATGCTCCACATGTAGAATGGTGGATTACCATTATCTCTTTGCAATCAAGTTCATAAATGGCTACTAAGAGTGAGCGCATAACATTATCATAAGGACTTAATATGGTACCACCTGCTACTTTTATTATTTTTGTATCACCATTTTTCAGTCCTAATGCTTTAGGTAATAAAACAGTGAGTCTTGTATCCATACAAGTTAGTATGGCCAGTTTCATATCAGGTCTACCATCTGTGATATGTTCTTCATATCCTTTTTCAGATACAAATCTGTGATTGTTTTCTAATATTTCGTCTATCATAATGCGTATGTTTAAATTCTGTTATTGATATTTCAAGAGCAAATATAAGGTTTTTATTTTTAAATTCTTGTATGTTCGGAAAGAAAATAGTAATTTTGTATTTATGAAAAAGATTAGTTATATACTCCTTATGTTTTTGCTGATAACTTTATCAGCATCAGCTCAGACACCTTTGAAAAAGGTCTATAATGACACGATTGACCCTATGGTTCAGATAGATAACGCTTTAGAAAAAGCGAAATCGGAAAATAAGTTTGTTGTATGTCAAGTTGGTGGTAATTGGTGCCCTTGGTGTTTACGCTTTGCTGACTTTATAGAAAAGGACTCAACTATCAGTAAATTGATTTCTGATAATTTTGTTTATACTCATATAAGCTATGATCCTCGTTCCTCTAAGGGAACCGATAAGGCCGATAAAGCAAAGAATATGTTGAAACGGCTTGGCAATCCTGCTCGTTTTGGTTTTCCTGTTTTAGTAATTCTTGATGCTAATGGCACTGTAATTCATATCCAGGATTCTGGCTATCTTGAAGAGGGCAAGGGATATAATAAGGAAAAAGTTATCCGTTTCTTCTCTAATTGGACACCAAAGGCAGTAAATCAACTATAGTTTTTAAAATTTGAATAATGACAAGAATTTATTGATAAATTCTTGTCATTATTTTATTCGGTATAATTTTTTATTCAGTCTTACTAGAAAGTACCCTTATCACCATCTCTATTTTCAATTTGTTTCTTGATATCTTTCTGTTTTCCGGAGAAGAGGTTGTAGCTCACTCCAAGAGTGATCATATTCCTTTGGCTAGGAATACGATTTACATGATGATATTCCAATATATTGTTGGCTAAAGTTTCATTAGAATATTCAGGTATACGGAATGGGAAAATACAGGTTATTGATAATTGCAGTTGTTTATGCTGATAGAAGATACCTGCGTTGCAGGTGTTCTCGTAGGAAGTAAGGTATGCACCATTAATGGAAGTGTGTATCTTTCTCCAATAGATATATGCACCAAAGTCTTTATAGCGTGATTGAATATTAAAGCAAAATGGGATCATATTGTGATGATGAGATCCGATAATCTCACTTTGCTGATGTTGGTGGAAGAAGGCACTTTCAAGATAGAGGGATAATATCTCACTCTTAAAAGGTTTAATCTGCATATTTATCTGACCGCCCATTGCTGTTTCGTAATCTGCATTCATTGGTTGGGATACAATAATACGTTCGCCATTTGCATTCTCCTTCCATACATAGTAGTTGCTGATGGAATTAGTTTCGTATTCAGCAGCCAGAGACACGTTGAGGTTGATATATGGGTTATTGAGATTATAAGAAAGACTTACAGCATTGTCATTGCCACTTTTCAGTGCTGGATTTCCTTGTCTGATAAGACCTGGTATCTCAATGGTATTGTTGTTGCTGAGTTGTGAAATACTTGGAAGTTCTGGGTTAGACCACATTTGAAGTGCAAACTGACCATTTTTTACTGGATAGCTCAGCAGCATTTGTGGGGTGAAATAGAGTTTGTTATAATGTGTATCGTCGTTGCTGGTATGGACGTAGGTGCCTCCCAGACTCAAGCGATAATTTAGTTTATTCAACTTACCACCTATCTGCATGTATGCATAATGATTATCATTAGTTGCATGATATTCATATTCCTTATATTCTGATAACACATTACTGATTTTGAAATCCGATTTGGCTAAAGTGGCCTTATAACCAGTCTCCAGTTGAATTTTACCCAAATCCTTTGTATAGCCGATCTCGGCGATTACAGAATATTTGTTGTTTCGCTGGGACATATTGTCATCAAGAATATTATTGCTATTCTCATCAAACAGATGATTTTCATTTCCTTGTTTGTTGTGATAATAAGTACCTACAATATCCGCAACAATCTGCTGATTGTTTTTCAGTTTCCTACTGAAATAAAGATCGAGAGAAGGTCCAAAACTGTAGGTTGTGCGATTCTGATTGCTGTATCCGTTCTGCCACAGATCATTTCCTTCCGCCTTGATGTCGAAATCATCGCGCCAGAATTTTGTGAAGATATTTGGGGTAAAGCGGGCCTGAAACGTGATGCTGTCATCTATACTATAGAGATAGCGAAGATTGAAATCCTGGTTAGCATATCCGAAATGATAATCGCCATTATAAGTATAGGTGGAAGTCTTGTCGCCATCTTTCATCTTGTAGATGTTTTCCTCTTCACAGTTGGCTGCATTTCGATATTCCAGCGAATAGTCGAATGAGAACTGACTATTACCTTTGGTGTATTTTGCATATACATTGGTGTTGTTAAATCCATTGCTAATAGCCTGATTCTCATCAAAACCTACTGCATAGCCACTATCTAACTTGCGAGTGTGGATATTGATAAGAGTACCCACTCCAGCATAGCGTGCAGGTGGAACCGTATAATACTCCACATTCTTAATTTTATCAGATTCGATACTCTTTAGGTCGTTGTCGGTGGCTTCTACACCGTTAATCAGAATTTTGATGGATTTGCCCGAAAAGGTGGAAACCTTATTCGTCATAGGATCAATGCGAAGTCCTGGAAGCGTAGCGAGCAACTCCTGACTCTGTCGGGAATTTTTGATTTGTTCCTCAGTGAAGGTGAAGACAGAATGATCCACATAGTCAACCTTATGATGTCCCTTTACAGTCACCCCTTTTACTGTATAGGAATCCGGGCGCATTGAGACCGTACCAAGATGTCCTACTTTGATACGTCTTGTTACCGTTTTGTATCCTACATAAGTTAGTTTCAGAATAGCGTCTCGTTCTCCACACGGAACAGCGAAATAACCAGCTTCAGTGCTGACTCCACCATTAATGAAGCTAGAGTCGGAAGCATTAAGCAAAGAAACGTTTACAAATCCCATTGGTTGTCCTACTTCGTCCACCACTTTTCCAATGACTTTTTGCTGTTCCTTCTGAATGCATTCCACCAGTAGAATATTATCCTGCAGCTCTGTCATTTTGATAGGATAGAAGCCGATAATTTGCTGGATAGCCTCAGGCACCTGCTGATTTTGAATATTAGCAGTAACTCGGAAATCCTCTAGTTCATCATAGATAAAATTGATAATATATTTATGCTGGTCGGCGTTCATCTGTTTGAGAATCGTCGACATAGGAACATTATGATAGTTGTGATTGATGCGTTGAGCCGACAGCTGCATAGCAATAATGCAGCATGCCAGTAAAATAAAAAATCGTTTCATAGCCTATTCGATAGTTAGTGTGTTGTTAGAATAAGTGATATTGATGCGCTCAAAACCATTCAGAATCTCAATGCAATGGTTGAGTGACTGGTGCTTGTCCCAGTTAAAATATAATCGGGTTTTCCCCACCTGTTCATTCTGAAAATTCACCTTCACCTGATAGAAATCAGCCATCTGTGTAAGGATTGTATGCAATTCGGCATCCTCGAATACCACAGGGCGCATATCTATTGTATCTTTCTTTTCAATAGGCGAAGTTTTCACACTATCTACAGGCACCACCTTTTCGATTTCCTGTTTCGGAGCCTGCTTTTCTGAAGGATGGAAGAAATGAATAGCAGCAAAGGCCATACCCGAAATTAAAATAATTCCAATCGAGGCTGCAGCAAACTTACGATAATTCAGAATCCTAAATTTTGAGTATTGACTAGACTCCGTCTGTTCATTCTGTGAAAAATCTGTTTGTGTATTTTGAATTTCGTTTTTCGAAATAAACTTTTCCCATTCTGCCTCCACGTCTATCTCTGCAGGATTCTGTTTAAGCATTCCTCTCTTTATGCGTGAGGAATCTATGAGAAAAGCTTTCACCTCTTTATCTGCGAGCAGTTCGTTGATTTGCTCCTCTGTGTATTTTTCTGGATGTTCCTGAATTTCCAGGAGCATCAGTTTTTTTTCTTCTATTGTTAGATTGTTCATTGTCGTGCTTACTTTAAATGTTTACGAATAATTTCTATTGCTTGAGAGAGATGGTTATAAACCGTTACTTTGCTAACACCCTCATGATCTGCAATCTCCTGATACGACATCTCTTGCAGGTAGCGCATACGGAGAATAGCCTGTCTGATAGGAGGGTCCAAATGATCAATAATCTGCATCAGTCTTTCGAGAAGTTCGTTATCACCATTTAGAAACGATTCGTCACTCTCATCCAGCAGCAGTTTTACCACCTTCTCCTTTGTCGACTTGTGGGCGAGGATATTCAAGCAACGGTTTCTAACGCTACGCATCAGGTATCCCTCCTCACTTTCAGGCAATAAAGTGATTTGGTCAGCAAGGATTTTTGAGAAAATCTCGCTCACCACATCTTTACATTCGTCCTCATCATAGAGGATGCATCTGGCCAGATTGTACATCTTCTGATAATGAATTCGGAACATTCTTTCTATATCTGTTTTCTGCTTCATACACTAACAATACAGTTGAGTATTGCAAAAAACTAAGCACGACATCATTTTTTTTATCTTTTTTTTGTTTTATCTATATCAGCTTGTTCTTAAATTAGATTTTCGATGACAAAATTACATTATTCTTACGTTATCTCCAAATTTTTGGTGCAACGAATGATTATTCTACTAATTAATTGCAGATATAAAAATGGCTAGCTTATGTAATAGTTCCATCTCATCCTTATTTTTGTGCTTGGGATTTTCTGTTTTCAAATAAAATCATTATTTTTGCCCCATCTAAGAATTTTATAGAGAGAATACAATGGCAAAAGTATTAGTGACAGGTGCCAATAAGGGCATAGGATTCGGTATCAGTAAGTTTCTGGGCCGAAGTGGATGGCAGATTATAGTGGGTGCTCGTAATGAGGAAAGAGCGCTCAAGGCCATCGAGGAATTAAAAAATGAGGGTGCTGAGGTGATAGGATGGCAATATGTCAACCTTTCGGATAATCAGTCATTGGAAACCTCGGCAAAGGAGATAGCCGAGAAATATCCTGATTTAAAACTGCTCGTCAATAATGCTGGTATTCCTGGCAATATGGCGGTGGCTAGTTATGATTCCGAATTGAAGGATGTGATGGAGACAATACAGGTGAACTATTTTGGTACTTTTACCCTCACTCGTCTGCTCATTCCATTACTCTCAGAAAATGAGGGTAGAATTGTAAATATCACCGTACCTTCAGAGGTGAGTCCTTATTGGCATCCGATGGCTTATGTTGCCAGCAAGGCGGCACAGAATGCGATGACGGGTATTATGGCGATGGAGTTTGAAAAGAATAAGATTCCTGTTGAAATCTTCGACATCCATCCAGGTGCTACTACTACCGATTTGAATAATCACTATACAGGTCCAGGCTCACATTCTATTGATGTAGTAGGTGAGAAGGTTGCTGAGGTTATCAATGATGGAAAACGTCATCAGAGAGAGTTTATAGAACTCTATCCGATTGTGGATGAAGGTAATTAAAAAATAAGTCCCTGATGGAATGAACCATCAGGGACTCGATCTCAGTAAAGCTCGTTCTTATTTAAGAACAACTTTCTTACCATTAAAAATGTAAACCCCCTTTCCTGGGCTGGCAACTCTCTCGCCATACAAATTATAGTATATATTATCTACTGCTTTTTTCACATTTTCAATACCAGTAGCATTGCCCTTTGCATTGCTTACAGTCTGCTTTGAATACTGGCTATATCCATTGTAGCTGAAATAGCTGTCTGAAGTAACACCCGTGATGTCGGCTGTTTGACCACCTCTTCCGTTATTGAAGATGATGTTGATATTTTCATTCTCAAACTCTTGATAGTAATAGGTCACGCCATTTACCACCTTGGTAGTTGTCATCTGCTTGCCAGGCCAGTTGCCATTCAGCGCTTTCAGATTGTTGTCCCATACATAGAGATATGGTGCATTGCTTGCACTTACATAAACTGTGACTTTCTTTGTTGGTTCATCAGTAGGTGGAATCACCTTGATGCACTTTCCATCCTTGTAGTAGCCGTGGTTCACGAAAGTGAGGTCATCGTTGGTGAGCTTGTTTCCATTAGCGGTGAAAATCACACCTGTTGGCTGATTGACAACAATTGAGCCATAGGTCCATTTGTAGATATAATTGCCATCGTCGGTATTACCCATATATTTGATAGAAGCACCTGGCCATGTTCCACCTGTAAAGTTAGCATTGCCGTGGTTAGCATCCCATACCCAAATTTTGTAATTGTTTTCTGTTGTTGTCTCGAGGAAACAACTGGTTTCCTTAGCTGTTACTGTTGGAGTATATGGATGTAGTGGAGGAGGAACAATTGTGTCCTTATATAGTACAGCAATACCCGTCCAATCGGTATTTCCACTGATGGTCTCGTTGGTAATCTGGAATTTGTTGCCCGATATACTATCGGTATAAGTACCAGGCTGACAGAACTTACCACCATTCTTAACAGATACCCATCCTGCACCCTGGAAGTTGACAACCACAGCACCACCATTCTTTCGGGTGATAGAAGATACATGCTCGTTGCACTCATACCAGTCGCTCTTTCCATTCATAGCGTTGTGGAATCTGTTCACCACAGCCACAGCCTTGTCGGCAAAATGCTTAGTTCCCATTTCACCTGCCTTTGCCTGTGTTCCAGTAAAAGGTCGAGAGAAGTAGAGAGCAGGAATCACATTATGACTAGCTGCTACTGCATAAGCGCGGTCGATAATGCTCTGGTCTACGCCATCACTAGGATAGCCTGGGTTACAATAGGTATCGTGGCTCTCTCCCCAATAAACCAATTTGTTGGTATTATAGCTGGTAGAATAATTACCATAACCAGTAGGACAAGCCTTTCCCTCCTTTGCATTAGCCAATACATTTTTGGTACTGTAGACAGCATCTGTCACACTGATATATTTAAGATATTCAGGGAGCAGTTTACCATCGTCACCGCCAGTATCATCTAGGATTTCGCCATAATTATACATAGATTGATCTGGAACATTTGCCCAGAAGCTGTCGCCTTCTGATGGCAAACCGATGTGCTTGGCAGCATCCCAACGACAACCATCTACACCTGCTGCTTTCAGCTCTGCTACATATTCCTTGAACTTCTGCTGAACACGAGCGTCTTCAGTTTTAAGATCCTTCATGCCAATCTCACCATAGATTACCTGTCGGCGATCGTGATAATCGTTAATAGTTCCCCAGTTGTGATAAAGGTCGAGGTTTTTCCAGAAATCGGCCACCCAGTCGAGTTTGCCATCCGTGTGATTGGCCACCACATCCACAATCACCTTCATTCCGCGCTTATGCGCTTCACGGCAGAGAGTTTTCAAGTCGTCGGCATTACCCAAAGTGTTGGGACCGATTTTAGAATCACGAGGTCGGTAGAGAGTTCTCCACGAGGTTGGACCCTCGTAGTTGGTCTGTGCTGGAGACGTCTGCACAGCTGTGAAGCCAGCAGCAGCAATCATATCCAGGTTAGCAGTAATGTCACTGAACTTCCAGTCGAAGCAGTGAAGAATAACACCCTCCTGAATTGTGGAAGGCAACTTGTAGTTCTTGTCGGCATAGGCCTGCACGGTCATAATGCTCAGCAAGAGCAGTGAAGCAAGAAATCTCATCTTGCCGAAAATAGATTTTTTCATTATTAAGGTTTTAATGAAATGAATAATTGATTAATAGATTATATATTGTTATGCGTTTTCTATTTCGACGGCAAATATAGAAAAGGATTTTCGATTTTTCTAAATGCTTGTTATAAAAACTAATCGGATAATTATTCAATCGTTTGCACAGTAAGTTTTATTTATTGACAAATCCTATACCATACTTCAAAAGAAAATTGTATCTTTGCAAGTATGATATCAAAAGAGATAAGAAATAAAGCCTTTAGCTTGTTTGGCGATGCCTTTCTGAAGTATATCCATACTGCCGAAGACAAGAATCTGCGCATAGCCGACAGCTATTTCCATCGCCTCACCCCAGAGTTGGCTAATCATCTTTGGGCGGCTCGGAACTCCCTTACGGATTGTTTTGATACCCGCGAGAGTTGGATGGAATTGGTGGGAACATGGATGTTCATCTCTTATATGGGCATGCCAGTTTCCGACATCATCACCGCTATGCAGTCGCAATACGATGAGAAGGAATGGGATTTCATGATTGTGGACGAGGCTTACTATAGTCTAGTGATGCCAGCCGACTTGTTGTTGGGCTATGGTAGATACGAAATATTCGATTACGATATCGAGCGCATGGCCATTGGCTTGAAACTGCTGAAGCTGAACAATGTGGAAATGCGTCAGCTTTCTGCTATCGCTGAGGATATGATAAAACTCGAAGGGGCTGTGATTTGGGAACATTGGAGTAATGCGCTCAATCATCCGCTTGAGGTATCCGAGGATCTCAGCTTTGAGGAACAGCTAAAAGAGGTATTTCTCTATAACATCAATCTCTTCTATGATTTTGCCGATCAAGATAATTTCGATCAGGACGATCGGATGTATCCTATTCTAACGAAGGAACTGGCCGAGCATCTGATAGCCTGTCATGCAGTAGCAGATGCCGAGGAATGGCGAAGGGAAGTAGGAAAGTGTGTATATATCTGGCAATACGATGTGGATGCCCTGCTCACCCCAGAAGAAATCCTGGAGTGCAAGGAGTTTCCCGATGGGCAATGGTATTTTATGACCCATCAGGATGCGCGTAATTTTTTAAAGGATGTAGAGGAAAGCATTCGCACAGCCGGTAATCTCACCATGGTGCATCTATGGTGGACCGGTTCTATGCTATATTTTCTAGAGAAACAATAAAAAAAGGCTAGTCGGAAAGACTAGCCCTTATACTTTTGGTTGACTGAGATTACTTGTTAACAGCGTCAGCAAGCTCTGCACCAGCTTTGAATTTAGCAACCTTCTTAGCAGCGATAGTGATCTTCTGCTTTGTTGCTGGGTTGATACCCTCGCGAGCAGGACGCTCGTTTACAGAGAATGTACCGAAACCTACCAACTGAATCTTGTCGCCAGCTACGAGAGCCTCCTTAAGGCTTTCAACTGTTGCGTCCAATGCTTTCTTTGCGTCTGCCTTGCTCAAACCTGAGCCAGCAGCTATCTTCTCAACTAATTCTGTCTTGTTCATTTCTAAATTGTTTAAGTCAATAAATTATTTTTCGACTGCAAATGTAGGTAAAAAAGCGAAATTGACAAATTTTTGCGGTATAAAATCTTCCAGAATGTCGATATTTAAAGGATTTTTGACTTATCTCGTGATATATTTAGGCCTTTTTTTACTTATTGGATGTTTTACACATGCTGAGGCTGGTTGGATGAAAAGAGTTGGTAAATGGGAATTTGTAGTCGATGAGCAGTTGGAGAAGACAGAAATAATGTTTCGCTTTTTTTGATGGTGTTTGTGGAAGTATGGAAGAATTGGTGGAGAACTTTTACTTAAAAAAAGAAACTGTTTGTAGATTAATTTTTCAGCATTGGAGTATTACTCCTATCTTTGTCGCATATACATAAACGAAAAAGATATGAAGAAAATGATACTCTTTACAGCAATGCTGCTTACAGCTGCTTCTGCGATAGCCCAATCGGAAAACTATCCTCAAGATAACGATGTTAAAAAAATGGCTCCTCGTATGAAACCTTTCACGGTGGAGGATGCTAATACCTATATGGCCCAGGAACTTCATCTGAATGAGAAACAGCTGAAGAAGGTGAAGAAATTAAATAAGAAATATACTACTCTCATTGAGGGGGAAAAGCCAAAA
>CAJOPE010000145.1 GCA_905236815.1 uncultured Prevotella sp.
AAAACTTTTGGACATTCCTTCTCTTTCCTCTTGATTTTTAAGACTTTAAGGGCAAGCTATTTGCAAGTGGGAAACTTTAGTTAGTTATAGACTTAACTAACACCGCAAATGGATAATCTGCACTATAAATAAGGTAGAAACGTGACTAAAAGACCAATAACAAATTTCATACGATATAATCACACATATTTTCAACGAAAATGGAATTAATTAACACGAAACCGAATTGCAAAACATATATACCAATTCGAAAGCATACTAACACAAATCGCCATAAGAATCTTAAAAAAACATAAAAAGGACAATTATTTTACCAAATCTTTTACGCATATATAATAATATATTAATTTTGCATCACGAATGTAATGGAAGCCAGCAACTGGCTAACGGATAATAAATTACTCTAATAATATTAGACTTTAAGACTTTTAACAATGAATGTCAGGAAAATATTCACGCTTGTAGTAACATTAATGTTATGTACTAGCAACAGTTTTGCCCTAGAAGATTATATTTGGAGCGAACATGTTAATAACACCATTAATTCCGTTTATGCAAGTAGCGGAATAGATGCGTCTGCAGATATAAACCAAGTATATTTCTATAATGAGGAAACTGGCTTATTTTTGAATGTAGGTGATCTTTGGGATACAAAGGTGGTTGCAAAACCAATTGGTCTTCCATTCAAAATTGTAAATCAAGATAACATTTATACACAGAATGGTGAGGAATATCCACAAGCAACAACTTATAATATCTACACTTCAGAAGTACAAACTACATGGGGTTCCTACGTTTCATATTACAATGACCCAACAACACCTGTTTGGTCTCTCTATGCAGATAGAAAGACATCAGATGGATATGCTCGTTTCCAATTTGTAAATGCAAATGATGCAAATGATAACGCAGCAGGAAAGCAATACTATTATATAAAAGGATTTACAAGTTCAGAAATAAAGAACATTAGTGAAAATAGGATCAACCTTAAAACCGTATACAAAGATCCATTCTATATCTCTGTAGGAAATGACGGAACAACTGAAAAATTACTAGATTTAACTGCCAATGAAGACAAAAGTGGTAACAAAAGAGCTAAATGGCTATTGATTACACTTAAAGACTTTAAAGATAGATTAGATGCTCAGCATATAGAAGCTAAGTATACAGATGAAGCATATGCGACATTCTTTATAAAGGATCAAGCTATACAAAGAGGAAAACTTGACAAAACAAAAAGCTATTGGAAGGGTAACATATATGAAACTGGTGACGATAAAACATACGGTGACAAAAATACTAACACTAATCCATTAGCAAAATATGGAAAATACTGGCATGCATATGTTTCAAAAAAAACAGGATCAGTATATCAAGACGTTTATGTTACCAAACCAGGATGGTATAGAATTACATGTCAAGGATTTTACCATAGAGATAAAAACATAACAGCATATTTTGTTGCAAGAAGTACTTATGTAAATGGAAAGTTTAAACACAACAATTTTAGTGAGCTAAACAGAATATACGACAAGTTTAAGACCTTCAAAGAAACTGACACAGATAGTGAAGGAGATGATTTAGTTATTAATGAAGGTAAAGCTCTCTACGAGGGTAAATATCCTAATTCAATTATGGTACAGGTTGATGAAGACGGATTTACTGAAGATGGAAACAGAAACCGAATCAGAATCGAAATAAAGATTGAAGGTAGTGTATCTGAAATGACAGAAGATGATCGAGTAGCTTTTTCCAATTTCCAAATGGCATATAGCTGCAAACGAGCAGTTGTCTTGGATGAAAATGCACAGAGTGAGAATTCTAACGAGGGTAGCGTCAGAGAAGACCCTCAGCCACTCATCCTCAAAAGAACATTTAAGGTTAAGAAATATAACACATTCTGCTTGCCTGTAAATTTAACAAAACATCAGTTGAAATCAGCATTTGGCGATGGAGTAAAACTTGCTACTTTGTCAGGTGTTATGCCAAATAAGAATGGCAAGGTAATCCATTTCGATTATGTAGATATTAATGGCAAAGAGGATTACGAAATAGTTTTGAAGAAAAATCAATTCTATTTAATATATCCTATATTTGCAGGAGACAAAGAAATACGAGATGGTCAGCAACAGCGTTATTATATTATCGACAATGTAATTCTTGATGAAAAAGTTAATACCGCTAACAGTTTTCATGGTAGTTCTTTCTCAACTGAAGAAAATAATAACTTTGACACATCAGAAGAAGCATTTATCAGATTTTATGGCACTTATATCAATTTAAATGATGACGTCAGTATAGCAGAAGAAAAATATAAAGCTTTAAAAAATCCAAATATAATTCCTGACGATAAGGTAGTTTGGGGACCAAGTTACATTCTTAATGATGAAGATGACGACAAATATGGATTTTGGCGATTCTATCATCCACATAAGCTAAAAGGGTTCAGATGTTGGATTCACCAAGAAGGTGTAGAAGCAGGAAAAGCTTTAGGTAAACTTTACTTTAGTTTTGGAGGTGAAAACGTTGTATCTTCTATTGAAGACCTCAAAGAAACTCCTGTAAAAGTAACTAACAAAAGTAATAAGATATACAACATTGCTGGACAAGAGGTAAAATCCAACTTTAAGGGAATTATTATTCAAAACGGCAAGAAATACTACAATAAGTAAAACAAACAGATTATCTTTAACAAGCGAGTAAATGAAAAAAACATATATTGCCCCATTTGCTGAACTAGTGAACGTAAAAGGCTGCAGAGTTATGGAGGATTATGTAATCGTTGGCAATTCTGTTAATGGTGAGAAAGTTCCTATTAATGGAGATGAAGACGATAATACAGATTGGTCTATAGAAGATCCTCATACGAAGCCATATAATTCCAAAGGCTTTACATCCGCTCGGTTATGGGAAGATGATTAAGTAGAATTTTAAAATTCTTAAAGTTATATTATTTGGGGATGACTAGTTATTTTGGCTAGTCATCTCTTTTCGTATTCCTACCCCATCTCATTTTGGAGCAGGTATTTCCTTTTCATATCAGCATCGTTAATATATATAACATGTCCAGCATCTTCCCTGGAGAGGAGGTTCTTCTCGAGTAACAAAGTCTGGCCTATCAGATGTTCGTTAAAGTTCAATCCGTGGTAAATGTCTGTCCTACATAAACCACGGATTTCTTATGATAGAAATACAAGACCTTATCCTCAACACAATCGGGATAAGGTCTTGTTGTTTCACTTACCAGTTGAAAATCTCGTCCACAAAGGTCTTATTCAATTTGCGTGTAAAAAGACTTACCAACCAAACAACAGGGAAGCCACCCAACATCGCAATTGCGCCACAATTTACAGGATTGATTGGATTCCCTGCCAACATGTTCACAACAGTAATTCCTACTCCCCAGATGTAGCAAGCCCAAACAGAAGCAGTAGTGACTCCTCGCCAATACAAGCCCAACATAAAAGGAGCAAGGAAAGCACCTGCCAAGGCGCCCCAGGATATACCCATCAACTGGGCAATAAAGGTTGGAGGATTAAGTGCTATAAGCAACGAGATAACGATAAAGAAAACGATAAGAACTCGCATCACCACCACCTTTCGATGTTCTATCTTCTCGGCTACCTCATCATTGATCTCACCCTCCTCTACTTCTCCTGGCATTGATTTTTTATCACGATAAATCAAATCAAGGGTCATTGTGGAAGAAGAAGTAAGTACTAACGAGGCAAGTGTTGACATGGAAGCAGAGAGCACCAGAAGCACTACCAAGGCGATAATAACATCGGGTAGAGTGGCAAGCATAGAAGGAACAATTGAGTCAAAATCAAGCTTTCCACTTGGTAAAACTGGAGGCATACCAAATAAGCGCCCAAAGCCTCCAAGGAAGTAGCAGCCTCCTGCAACTATCAGCGCAAAGACAGTGGAAATAACGGTTCCACGATGTATAGCGCTCTCATCTGTGATGGAATAGAATTTTCCCACCATTTGTGGCAGTCCCCATGTACCCAGCGAGGTAAGGATAACCACTCCTAAGAGGTTCCAAGGATCAGGCCCTAATAATGAGGCAAAGCCTCCATTCACCGATGTATCGGCATCGCTTGGTAATTGACTCATCTGTTGGAAAGCATTAAAGAGTCCACCCTTTGTTCCCAATACAGCAGCAATCACGATAACAATTCCAAAAAGCATGATAATGCCCTGAATGAAATCATTCATCGCAGTTGCCTTATAGCCACCTAGAATCACATAAACTGCTGTTAGCACTGCCATTATGATGGCACAATATTCATATGGAATACCAAAACCCATCTCAAACAAGGTGGAGATACCTTTATAAACGCCTGCAGTATAAGGTATCAGAAAGACAAAGGCGATAATAGAAGCCACCACACGCAGTCCCTGACTCGCATAACGTGTACCAAAGAAATCAGGCATGGTTCGACTATCGATATGTTGGGTCATCAGCTTCGTACGACGTCCCAGCACTATCCAGGCCAGCAAAGAGCCGATGAGGGCATTTCCCACACCTATCCAGGTGCTCGACAAGCCATATTTCCATCCAAACTGTCCAGCATAGCCTACAAAGACCACTGCCGAGAAATAGGAAGTTCCATAGGCAAAGGCTGTAAGCCAAGGACCAACCGATCGACCACCCAGCACGAATCCATCCACACTATTAGCCTGTTTACGTGAGTATAGTCCCACGCCCACCATTACGGCCAGGAAAATGATGGTAAGAATAATTTTGATAATCATAGTATTAGAATGCTACTTGCAGCTGTCCTTGCAGCCAGTTATAGTTATCGGCAAACCCACGCTGGCAACGGGTATATTGTAGTTGAACACGGCATTTCTTATAAAACCAATATTGCACGCCAGCCGTGTAGTTGGTTTGTTTCCGATGATTACTGGTATTGAAATCATAATAATCAACACTTCCAATAAGGTCGAAATTTGGAGCAACAGTTACCCGTCCAGTAAGGTAAGCACCCTGACTTTTCACTTCGCCGTCCTTTCCTGCGAGATATTCGCCACGAAGGCTCACCACATCTGTTTTAAACTCAGCGCCCACACTCACACGATCTCTTCTATAGTCATCACCTTTCTTCACGCTCGGATTCCAGACCACAGTATCTCGGGCATGTCCCTTTCCTTTCTGACCACTCACCACAAAGCGAAGATGTTCTACAGGTTTCACTTCCAGTCGGGCGATAAAATCCTTATCCTCATTCTTATCCTTGCAATTCACTCCCTCGCCATTCATCACAGCCAGTTCATAGTGCAGATGATTATTGAACAAATCGCCATAAAACATCATTCCAAGGTCTCGACCATAGTTCACGCCAAAGAGCGGATCAGGTCCCTCTCCTGCCAGATAAAGAACAGCTTGCGAATAAACATCAATGAGTTCCAACTGTGTTGGCGACATAGGGTTCTCCATAGAGAAGCTATGCTTGAATTGTCCGAGACGAACAGAAAAAGATTTGTCATTAGAAAAGCGATAATCGGTATAGTATTCCTGCACCACGCTATTGAAATCGTGCATAAACTGAAACGACCACCGATCAGTGATGTGAGCCTTCGCCCAAAGTAAAGTACGTTTAAGGTTAAATCCATTGGTATGGCGATTCGACTGGTCATCATACGAGAACCCCGCCTGTCCATAGCCATGAAATTCGATACTGTCCAGAAAGGATGCCTTTTGTGCCATAGCGGCACTGCTGCTCATAACAGCCATCATTGCGGCAAGGGTTGCCGACAATACTAAATGTCTTTTCATCTTGATTATTAAGGTGTTAAAAGTATTTATAAAATCTCTCTTGTAGGCAAATATACAAAAAATTGCAATAGACTGCAATAGATATTGTCGAATTTTGAATATTGCACACAGAATTGAATAAATGTTCAATATTCTATCCTCAATACGCTATAAAAATAAAGAATTCTCCCTCAACCTAGAGGGAGAATTCTTACATTACTTTTTAAAACTGTACTAATTTATCCTGAATATCCTAACTAAACTATATTCATAAACTTCATCCCCAAAAACTAAAATTCCACCAAAATTCGGAAGACCTTTCCTGGAGCGGCATCCCATTTCTTCATGGCCTCAAAAGCCTCTTCTGGCTTCACTACGCCAGAGATAAACTTATCGTATGGACAAGTACCCTTACTCAGATATTTCACAACCCCCTCAAAATCCTCAGGCAAAGCATTGCGCGATCCACGAATGTCGAGTTCCTTTTTCACGAAAAGACTGGTATTGAAAGCAGATTCCTGCTTTGCATAGCCGATGCAGACCACCCTACCCGTAAAGGCAACTTCGTTGATGGCTTCATTCTGAGTAAAAGGAGAACCCACGGCCTCAATCACCACATCAGGCATCAAGCCATTGGTGATCTCCACCAAACGGTCGTGTAGATTTTCCTTTGTGGAGTTAATGGTATAGGTAGCCCCTACTGTCTTCACTATCTTCAATTTCTCGTCATCTACATCCACTGCCACAACAGTGGCTCCACGAAGGGCAGCACGTATCACAGCACCCATGCCCACCATTCCACAGCCGATGACCATCACAACATCTGTATCCACCACCTGGGCACGATTCACAGCATGGAAGCCCACACTCATTGGCTCAATCAAGGCACTATCGCGAACACTCACGCCTTTTACGGGGATAATCTTCTCCCATGGCATCACGAAATACTCACACATCGCACCATTTCGCTGTACACCAAGTGTTTCATTGTGTTCACAGGCATTATATCTGCGTCGATGACAAGAACCACACTGTCCACAATTCGTATAAGGATTTACCGTAACCACCATCCCTGCTTTCAAATTTCCTGGCACCCCTGCGCCAACTTCCACGATCTCTGCACCAATCTCATGTCCAGGGATAAGCGGGAATTTCGCCATACCATTATTACCCCGATAACTGTTCAGGTCACTTCCGCAGAATCCTGCATAGCGAATTTTCAACAACACCTCACCGGCACCACACGTCGGCTTGTCTAATTCAGTAACCCTCATTTCGCCTGGGGCTGTAATTTCAACTGCTTTCATATTATCTATTCTACTTATTACTTTTTTACTTGATAGCCTTTCATTCCATAGAATGCCACAAAGATGAAGCAGATGAGTGGAACGATATAGGCGATGTGATAGAACTCCGGATTAGAGTTCATGATATAGGCTGAGAGCTGTGGCAGACAAGCATTGCCGATAATGGCCATCACGAGGAATGCGGAGCCACTCTTTGTATTCTCCCCCAAGTCGGTAAGGGCAAGCGAGAATTCTGTCGGATACATAATCGACATAAAGAAGGAAACGCCGATCATGGCATACAATCCTACATAGCCTCCAAAAATCATAATAACGCCACAGAGTGCCACATTGGCGATGGCATAAGCTGCCAGCATCTGCTGGGGTTTGAAGCGTGCCATCAGCAGGGTGCCAATCCATCTGCCCAACAGGAATGTAAGCATATATATTCCAAAGAAGGTGGTGGCTGTACTTTCTGCGATGCCCACATACTTGCAGCAATATACCAGAAACAAACTATTGATTGCCGTCTGACCTCCATTGTAGAAGAACTGACAGATTACTCCCCAGCGAAGATGCGAGCGTTTCAACACATTGAAGTCGATGAGTTTCTCGCCTTCCACTTTTTCGCCCTCATTATGATTACCCTCCTTGATGCGAGGCAGCTGACAGAAAGCAATAATCACGGCAATTACTACTAGAATAGCTGCCAAGATGAGATAAGGTGTCTTCATCGAATCCGTTTCGGTCTGTATGAATCCACACCATCCACCAGGATAGTCACAAGGAAGAGTTTCCTGGGTATAGTCATTGTCACTGAGTACCAGTTTACTTAGGAACATTCCAGCAATAAAAGCACCCAGACCATTAAACGATTGAGCCAAGTTCAGTCTTCTAGGTGCCGATTTTGGATCACCAAGTGCTGTCACATAAGGGTTGGCAGCAGTTTCCAGGAAGCACATACCTGTAGCGATAATAAAGAAGATACACAGATAGGCCCAATATTCCTTGAGCATAGCTGCAGGAAAAAACAGCAGACTTCCAAAGGCAGCAGTAAGTAGTCCAAAGATGATTCCCGCCTTGTAGCTATAGCGTTTCATGAACATAGCAATAGGTATCGGGAAGATGAAATATGCAAGCCAATAAGCCGATTCTGTGAACGAAGCCTCAAAGGCATTCAACTCACAGGTCTTCATCAGTTGTCGTATCATCGTTGGCAGCAGATTACTGCTGATTGCCCAGAGGAAGAACAGACAGAAGATGAGAGTTAGGGATAATAGGCATTTCTTGTCTTTCATTCTGACATATTTTTAATATAAGGTAAATCTATCAAGTTGTTAAATCCAAAGAGTTTTCGTGCATTGTCCGATAGGAACAATCGTTTTTCGTGTGCATCCAGCAGTTCACTCTTCAGCACAAAGTCATACGACATCTTATAGGTAATGGCCGTAATAGTACGAGGATAATCGGAGCCCCACATCAACTTGTCGATGCCCACTTCGTCGGCAGCCTCGCGTATAGCCTGTACAGCCGATGGGAAAGGATAGAACTCATCGTTGAAGAGCCAAGTGATGCCCCCACATTCCACAAACACTCGTTTGTGTCGTGCCAATCGAATCTGATAGAGCCATCCCTCGCGGGTAACCATTCCAAAATGTCCGATGATAATGCGCAGTCTTGGGCATTCCGTGATGATATCCTCCACTTCGCCCACTTGTTTATCGCCTTCCGTTAGTTCCACATGCAGCAGCACCCCTCTGCGCTCCATCTCGTGATACATCTTCATCATCTGTGGTGAGTTCAGCCAGATTCGGCTATCCTTTCCTATCATGCGGGCAGCAGGAATCTTGATGCCCTTGAACCCACGCCCCATCAACTGAAAAGCCTGTTCCAGCCAGTCTTCCTGTCGGAAATCAGGCATACCGAAAACAAAGAAGCGATCGGGATACAGTCTGCCCACCTCCTCAAGATAGTCGTTCTGCAAGCCATCAATAAACTCCTGGGTAACAACAGCCGCCGACACACGCGCATAGTTCATATTCGAGAGGAAAATCTCTGCCGAGTTCTTACCATCGATGATAAAAGGTGGAAGCATCTGCACTTCCTCACCAAAGAACATCGATCGACCATTGCCCATTTCCTTGATACACTGTCCTTCCACCATTGTGTCCTGATGCAGCCACAGATGCGAATGCGCATCAATAATCTTTATGTATTCTTCCATGACACCCGCAGTTGATCACCAAAAATTCCCTGAACATGCTTCACCACCTCCCAGTCGATCGGCTCGTTAACATATTCGATATTCTTTAGCAGATTCTCAGGACGAGTAGTACTGAAGATGCAGGATGCTATGCTGTCGTTCGAGGCCGAGAACTGCATGGCAAGTTTCTCGATCGGATAGCCGATGCTATCGCAATATTCCACAGCCTCCCTACTAGCCTGTTTCAGTTCCTCAGGAGCGGGATGCCATGCTGGAGCACCACGCTGAGTAAGCAGTCCCATTGAGAAAGGCGAAGCATTGAGCACCCCCACCTTATGCTCCTCAAAGAAATCAAGAAAGTCCACCAGTTTGTCATCATTCAGACAATAATGACAGAAGTTGAGAACACTCTCCACAGTTCCTTCAGGAGTATGCTCGACAATCCATTTCAGATTCTCCAGCTGCAGGTCGGTACAGCCCACATGCTTCACCACCCCTTTCCTCTTCAAGTCCACCAATGCAGGCAGGGTTTCATCGGCCACTTTTTGCAGTCCACCAGGCAGAGCTGCCTGGAATTCGATATCATGTACATTGATAATATCAATATAATCAACATGAAGTCGCTCCATACTCTCATAGACGCTCTCCGTCACACACTTTTTCGAATAGTCCCATGTATTGTGTCCATTCTCGCCATAGCGTCCCACCTTGGTCGAGAGATGGAACTTGTCTCGTGGAATATCCTTCAAGGCCTTTCCCAAAACTGTTTCTGCCTTGTAATAGCCATAGTATGGGGAAACATCGATAAAGTTCACGCCAGCATCAATGGCAGCGAAAACAGCATCGATGCCGCGATTCTCATCAAAGTCGTGGAATACGCCTCCTAAAGAGGAGGCGCCAAATCCTATTTGGGAAACTTTCATGCCAGTAGCTCCCAATTCTGTATATTTCATGGTTCTTGTGTTATTAAAAGTTTACTAATAAAATACTCTACAAAACATTCGTCTTACATTCATCAAATAATAGTATTAGATAGTGGTTAGATTGTAGATTATCGATACTCTTTTAAGTATCATATAAATAGAACATTCTTTCCATCAGATGCCATTTGTCTGCCGATGCCTGTCCTTTTCCACACCCTTGAAGGTCTGCCACAAAGTCTTCCCATTCCTGTTGGCGGGGGAGTGTGGCCAGTTTCTCCATAGCCTTTTCCCAGTCAAAATCAAGAGGAGTCTCCACAATCATGAACACTTTGTTCTCGTAGATATACATCTCCATCTCCAGAATGCCTATCTCCCTGATTCCCTGTCTTATTTCGGGCCAGGCATTCGCCTTGTCATGTACCTCCCGATAGCGTGCGATAAGAGCATCATCCTGCTTCAAGTCCAGAGTCTGACAATAGCGTTTCACAGGCTGATGATATTGTCGGGTCGCATAACCTTCTACTCTATGTTTCATAATACGATTATTAATTTCGGTGCAAAGATAAAGAACGCTTTTAAACAATCGGTTAAACTTTATGGACCTAAAATTGCACTTTTTCGACTTTTTACTTGTTTTGATTCATATTTTTAGCGATATTTGTGGTCAATGAATAACTACGACATAAAACAACTTCAGATAATGGTGCTCAACACAGGTTATGCCGAGCACGATGCCAACTGGAACTGGAAGGACGTGAGAAGTCCTTTCGCGCGATTCTATTACATCACAGAGGGGGAAGCCTGGATAGAAATAGACCATCAGCGCATTCATCTGCAGCCCGACCATCTCTATATGATTCCTCCCTACACCGTTCATTCCAATATCTGTAAGGGACATTTCTGTCATTATTACATCCATGTGTATGAAACTCCGGGCGACTTCAGTTTCCTCGAGGAATTGCACTATCCCTACGAGGTCCAGGGCAGTTTGCACGACAAGGAGCTATTCCGCCGGCTCACACTCTTGAATCCCTCGATGCGCCTCCCAGCCTCAAACCCAGAATCCTACGATAACACCACCACCCTGCTCCGCAACATTGCCAAGAACAAACAGCGCCAGTTCTGCGATATAGCTGAGTCCAGGGGCATTCTCTTCATCCTGCTCTCACGCTTTCTCAAGGAGGCGAGTGCCAAGCAAGACATCAAGGATGAGCGCATCCGCGAGGTAACAGCCTTTATCCGTCAGCACCTCACCATGCCCCTCAGCATCCCCAGCCTCGCCCGCAAGGCATTCATGTCAGAAGATCACTTCATCCGTCTTTTCCGCAAGGAGATGGGCGAAACCCCCAACAACTTTATCATTCGTATGAAAATGGAGCGGGCCGAGTTACTGCTCATCACCACCCAGTTGCCCGTGAAAAACATTGCCGATATGCTGGGCTACGAGGAAGTTCCCTATTTCAACCGACTGTTCAAGAAGAAAGTGGGAAAAACGCCAAAGGAATACAGATTTGGCAAAAAAGCAGTTAAAAACTTGCCTAAGTAAGTCGAAATCGTTACTTTTGCAAGTCAAACCCCCAATAGAACATTCGTTAAATGAATAATATAGATTTTATCATCTTCATGGTATTCACGATTGGTGTCGTCATCTTCGGATGCACCTTCGGTCGCAAGAATTCCACTGCAGATGACTTCACCAGCGCAGGCCGTAGTCTGCCAGGATGGGTAGTAGGCATGTCGATCTTCGCCACCTATGTGTCAAGCATCAGCTACATCGGCTATCCAGGCAAGGCATTCACCAGCAACTGGAACGCCTTTGTTTTCTCCCTCAGCATTCCCATTGCCAGCTATGTGGCAGCCAAATATTTCGTACCCTTCTATCGGCGCACGGGTCAGGTGTCTGCCTATTCCTTCCTTGAGGAAAAATTTGGACCTTGGGCCCGACTTTACGCCTCGGCATGCTATCTGCTCACCCAGATCGCGCGAATGGGTTCCATACTCTATCTGCTTGCAGTTCCGATGTATATCCTCATGGGCTGGAATATGCACATTGTCATCGTGCTCACATGCGTGGCCATCATCATCTTCTCGATGGTGGGTGGAATAAGGGCAGTCATCTGGACCGATGCCATCTATGGCTTCATGCTCATTGCAGGTGCCCTCCTGTGCCTCGGCATACTACTTTTCAGTATGCCAGAAGGACCACTTCAGGCTTTCGACATCGCCATACATGCTCCCGAGGGCAATAAGTTCTCTCTGGGATCCCTTGGCGCATCCCTCACCGAATCCACCTTCTGGGTATGTCTCATCTATGGCATCTTCATCAACCTCCAGAATTATGGCATCGACCAGAACTATGTGCAACGTTATCTCACAGCCAAGAGCGATAAGGATGCCAAGTTCTCCGCCCTCTTTGGCGGCTACCTCTACATCCCGGTCTCTGCCCTGTTCTTCCTGATAGGTACAGCACTCTACAGCTACTACACCCTCCATCCGGGACTCCCACAGGAGATCACAGCCAAACCCGACTATGTATTTCCATTTTTTATAGTCAACAGTTTGCCGATCGGAGTTCGTGGAGTACTTATCGCCTCGATTTTTGCCGCAGGAATGAGTACAGTTTCCACCAGCATCACCTCAGCCGCCACGATTGTATTAGAAGATTATTATAAGCCCATACGCGAGAAGCTGAACTACGATTCAGCCGACCGCCAGCACGTATTAGTATTCAAGATTGCCAGTTGCGTGATAGGCCTCATCGGAATAATAGTAGCCATCGCCATGCTAAGTGTGGAGAGTATCATCGATGCCTGGTGGAAGCTGTCCTCCATCTTCTCAGGAGGCATGCTGGGACTCTTCCTATTAGGTTGGATACCAGGCACCATCAAGAAGTCAGCCGCCCTTATTGGCTGCATCGCAGGCATCCTGCTGATAGGCGCCATCACCTTTGGCATACTGCCCCTCCACTCCTATCTAGCGATAGTAGTAGGCACCACCGCCATCTTCTTAACAGGCTTTTTGCTAACCCTACTGTTGAAATAGCATCACTTTTACATTTTTTAATAGAAGAAATCGCCGAAATTCTTGGTGAAACCCATCAAAACCCCTATATTTGCAATAGCATTTGAAATGCGATAATAACTCTCATATAGTAAGTAATAAATTAAAAATGTGAATGAAATGATGAATTCTAAAAACACAAATCTGTTAGTAGCAAGAAGTGGACTTCTTCTTGAAGTACTCTTTGCCGATGTCCTGTTGTTGGCAACAGTGGCATTGGTATTATCGAATCTAAAATAAAGATTAGTAGTAAAAACCTAGAAAAATAAAATCTGCTTCCCCTATCTCAGGATAAAGGAAGCAGATTTTGTTTATAATATCGATTTGTGCGGGATGTCACAAATCATCCCTCATAACCATTCGGATTATTTTTCTGCCAGTTCCAGCTATCTCTGCACATGTCCTCAATTCCATGCTTAGCCTCCCAGCCCAGTTCAGCCTTTGCCTTGGCAGGATTACAATAGCAAGTAGCAATATCACCCGGTCTTCTTGGCTTGATAACATAAGGCACATCCACCCCATTCACCTTCATGAATGCATTCACAACATCCAGCACCGAGTAGCCATGACCCGTACCAAGATTGTAAATAGCCAATCCCTTGTTTTCAGTAATAGCTTTTAATGCAGCCACATGGCCAGAAGCCAAGTCTACAACATGGATATAATCGCGAACGCCAGTACCATCAGGCGTGTCATAGTCATTACCAAAGATACCCAATTCCTTTCGCTTACCCACCGCAGTCTGAGTGATATAAGGCATCAAGTTATTAGGGATACCATTAGGATTCTCACCGATCGTACCACTCTCGTGTGCACCGATAGGATTGAAATAGCGAAGCAGAACCACATTCCACTCAGGGTCTGCCTTCTGAACATCCATCAACACCTGTTCCAACATCGACTTTGTCCAACCATAAGGATTTGTACATACCCCCTTTGGACAATCCTCAGTAATAGGAATAACAGCAGGGTCGCCATAAACAGTAGCCGAGCTTGAGAAGATGATATTCTTCACACCATGTTTGCGCATCACATCCACCAGCACGAACACCCCATTCATATTGTTCTCATAATACTCCAGAGGCTTAGCCACCGATTCGCCCACCGCCTTCAGACCAGCGAAATTGATAACAGCATCAATCTTATTATCGGTAAACACCTTCTCCATGGCCTCACGATCACGAACATCAGCCTCCACGAAAGGAATCTCCTTGCCAATGATCTTAGCAACACGACGAAGCGACTCAGGCTGTGAATTCATGAAGTTATCAACTACAACGACACTATGACCAGCCTTATCTAACTCGATTATGGTATGAGAGCCGATATATCCAGCTCCACCTGTTAATAGTATATTCATATTGTTGAGTATTTATTTTTAAACGCAAATATAGCAAGAAGTTTCCATATTCGAGGCAGAAGAAGCCATTTTTTTATTTCAAGTCCTCATTTCTTGATTTATCCTAAATGAAATAACAAGTATCAGGCATTTCCTTATCTCATATCTGAAATTGCAATCTCCTTATCGAAAGGCATATATCAATCATCAATCATGACCCATCATTAATCCTTAATCCCTAATCCCTAATTATTAATCACTAACCTTCGTGCTCCCCTCTTTAATTCTTTGTTCCTCACTTCTTTTGCAAACGAGGATCTGGCCATTCTTTTCCGAGAAGATATAGCCATCTAAGCCCTGTAGAACAAGAGTACATATCATCCTATCACAAACAAATAATAATTAAGGGCAAACATTCTTCCTAATAATTTCCGTAGAAAAAAAAATATAACTTTACTTGCATATATCAGAACAATTTGATATTTTTGTACTATAAAATATTAATCATATTACTAGAATTAACGTGAGTTCGACGAAATATAACTGTCTGAAAATTTGGTGATTAGCGAAGATTGTTGTATCTTTATAGTGCAAAAATTAAAGT
>CAJOPE010000146.1 GCA_905236815.1 uncultured Prevotella sp.
ACTATGTATGGTCGTGCAAGTATAAGATTACTGAGAAGAAAGATGGTTCTTGAGCATATATTTTTCAACTAAATTAAAGATGAACCAGATTAATTGCCCCAAAAAATACATAGTAATTAGCCCCTAAAAGTCATTTTCTATTAAAGTCACTCTATTGGGATACCCCCGAAGATCAAATAGCGTCTCGAAGTGTTAAATAACTGTTAACAAATTTGGAAGCATCAGCGAGATTGAGTAACTTTGCAATCACAAAAAAACAAAGAGAAGCTAGGCTTTAATCACTCTTGACAGCTCTTCCCTAAGAACACTTTAATAACAGATTTAATTATGGAAAAAAACTTTGCGTCAATGATGCAGAGAGACGTTTTGGCCCCCTCTGCCAACGGAGCTCATACCGTACTGCTCCGCCAAAATTTGTTGAAAGAAATGAACAAGGTAAACATAGATGACCTCGACGAAATTGAGAACTACAAACTGAAGTCGAAGCGTGGCTTAATGGCGATCTATGATATGCGACAATTCCTGCTCAACACCTACGAATTCCGCCATAACATTCTGCTCGACACCTATGAGTATCGTCATAAGATTGATGGCGAAAATGCTCCTTTCGAAGTGATCGATAAGGCTGCTCTCAACACCATCGCCATTGAGGTTCAAGAGCAAGGCATCTTTATAAACGAAAAGTACATCAAGATGCAGGTAATGTCGCAAATGGCGATTGACTATCATCCAGTTACCGCCTATATTAATAAGGTAAAGGGTACTTGGGATGGAAAGGACCGTGTTACCAATCTCTTCAACCGCTTGCATTGCGGCACCTATGGCACAGAGATGGGCCATCTCTGGCTGCGGGCTGTTGCCGCCGAGATGATGGGCAAAAACACCCAGCATGCCAACTCGGTGATGCTGCTGCTCACCTCGCCAAAGCAAGGCATCAACAAATCAACCTTCCTTCGATCTCTTGCTCCAAAGGATTTGGAAAACTACTATACCGATGATTTCTCGCTCACACAGAAAGCAACCGGCGAACGAAAACTAGTGGAGTATTTCCTCATCAATATCGATGAGTTTGACAAGGAATCTCCCAAGAAAATGCCAATGCTGAAGACCTTAATGCAGACCTTAAAGCCGTCCTTCCGAGGAGTTTACAAGAAGCATTTCAACACCCTTCCACGCATCGCCTCTTTCTGTGGAACCTCTAACCAGCAGGAACTGCTTACCGACCGAACGGGTTCACGCCGATTCCTAATTCTACAACCCATGCAGAACATCAATGTAGCCAATATCGACATCGACCAGATCTATGCGCAACTGATTGCCGAAATCGAGAAAGGAGAACGCTATTGGTTCAATGCTGAAGACGAGAAGAAACTAGAGGAACACAACAAGCCTTTCTATCGAAAGAACGACTTGGAACAGTTGGTTACAACCTATTACCGAGAGCCATCGGAAGAAGAGAGGAAAGAGGCTAATGATTTATCAGTCAATGAGATATACGCTCAACTCTTCTCGCATAACAAGAAGGTGATGAAGGCAACAACCATCCAAATGTTGAGCAAAACCCTCTCGAGATACTTTGGAAAGCCAAAGCATACAGTGCGAGGAAATGGATATATGGTGATGAAATGTTGAGAGCCTACATTTTCTGCTTCGCGAAAGCCTCTTTCAGCAATTTCACGAAGGTATCCTTATCCTTGACATAGGCATCCAGGAATTTCTCGAGATATTTATTCTCACCCGTCAATCGGATGTTTGCCTCATAGAAATTGAGAACTCGGCAGAGGGCATACTCAAACATATCATAAGTATAGTCCTTCTTGCCAGTTTTCAAGGCATACTCGCAGCAGGCAGCAATCATGGCCGTATAATACCAATCCTGGTTCTCGCCAGAGCTGGCAATCTTCTTTTCATTGCGGCCGATAATGAAGGAGACATCCTTTGAAACCATCGCAAAATGCATAATATAATGGCGGGCCTCATCCATTCTCGCATCACTCACATGACGAGAAAGATAATACTCGATATATCGCTGCACATCACGATTGTGGGCATGAGCAACCTCCCAACTCGTGAGATCGGCGATCTGGGGAAGATCTACCCTGCCCTCAGCAGTTTCCTTCAGCAAAACACTAAGTCTGTCGGCAAGGCTCTTCGCCTTTCCCTTGTCGCCATTGGCCTCATAATATTTACGGAGATAGCTTGCCTCACCTACATATTCCTTGGAGTGTTCACCAAAAAAGTTCTTTACAATATTCAATCCACGGAGTTCATAGCTGATAGCATCGGCATTCTTACCTAAATACCAGCTCACCTCGGCTGTATGCATCAAGACCAAGGCCTTATCGTAGTCATCAGATTTGAAATTCTCGAAGATTTCCAATGCTTTCCGGCAATTCTCCATCGCCCCTTTATAGTCCTTATTGGCTACCTGATAAAGGCTAAGTCGGTCAAGGAACTTAGCATATTGTTTATCACTTGCGCAAATATTCTTGGAATAAAGATCAACCACTTGCTGAGCCACCGATACCGCACTATCCATTTGCTCCATGCGATTCCAGCATTTTGCGATACGGTCGAGGCGATGAATATACGACAAATCTTTTACACCTCCCGCCTCATTTACCATCTGAAGCTTGCGTTGCAAAACCATCCTCGCCTTATCAAACTGATTCTGATCGAAGAGTCGGTTGGCCAGACTGTCAATATGATCTTCGACAGCACCTTCTTTCGTAGAAGCCACAGTCGAGAGAGAGAGCATCAAAAAGAATACTGAAAATATAGTTTTAAAAACATTAAAGTTCATCTATCAATCATCAAATCTTAAGTATAATCTGCATTTTTACATCAAAGCAGAGAGTATCTATTTTCACAAAATATTTACCTAATGGCAAAGTTACAAAAAAAAACGAAAACAACAAGTAAGTAAGCAAATAAAAATAGAATGCCACCCTATTTGTAAACCCGACGTGACATATTGCTATCGCCACAGTCATTTTTTTACGAAATGTGACGTTTTATTTCTTATTATGAGAATAATTTGTTATTTTTGCGTGCGGTTTGCAAAAGCAAAATAGAAATTTTAAACCTTTTAAATAAAAGTAAGATGAAAATCAACGATTTCAACTTTGCCGGTCACAAGGCAATCGTCCGTGTGGACTTCAATGTGCCATTGGATGAAAATGGTAATGTAACTGATGATACCCGTATCCGTGGTGCTCTTCCTACATTGAAGAAGGTGCTCAACGATGGTGGTGCTCTTATCATGATGAGCCACATGGGTAAGCCTAAAGGCAAGGTGAACGCTAAGCTCTCTTTGAGCCAGATCGTTAAGAATGTATCTGCTGCTCTTGGCGTTGACGTTAAGTTCGCTGAGGATTGTGGTAAGGCTGATGCTCAAGCTGCTGATTTGAAGGCAGGCGAGGCACTTCTTCTTGAGAACCTCCGCTTCTATGCTGAAGAGGAAGGCAAGCCAGTTGGCGTAGAGAAGGGTACTCCAGAGTACGATGCTGCTAAGGAGGAAATGAAGGGTCGCCAGAAGGACTTCGCAAAGAAGCTCGCTTCTTATGCTGATGTTTATGTAAACGACGCATTCGGTACAGCTCACCGTAAGCACGCTTCTACAGCTGTAATCGCTGATAGCTTCGACCAGGATCACAAGATGCTTGGTATGTTGATGGAGAAAGAGGTTACTTCTATTGATGCAGTTTTGAAGAATGCTCAGCATCCTTTCACAGCTATCATCGGTGGTTCTAAGGTAAGCTCTAAACTTGGTGTTATCAAGAACTTGCTCGACAAGGTTGACAACCTCATCATCGGTGGTGGTATGGGTTATACCTTCATCAAGGCTCAGGGTGGTAAGATTGGTCAGTCTCTCCACGAGGACGACCTCATCCCAGAGGCTCTTAACGTAATGGCTGCAGCTAAGGAGAAGGGTGTAAACTTGAGCCTTTCTACTCACACTGTATGTGCTCAGGAGTTCAGCAATGATGCAGAGCGCAAGGTATTCCCTATCACAGAGATTCCTGATGACTGGGAGGGTATGGACGCTGCTCAGGAGTCTATCGACCGTTGGAAGGAGATCATCCTCAACTCTAAGACTATCCTTTGGAATGGTCCTGTTGGTGTATTCGAGCTTGACAACTTCGCAGTTGGTACAGGCGAGATCGCTAAGGCTGTAGCTGAGGCAACTCAGAAGAATGGTGCCTTCTCACTCGTTGGTGGTGGTGACTCTGTTGCTGCTGTTAACAAGTTCGGTTTGGCAGACAAGGTTAGCTACGTATCTACTGGTGGTGGTGCTATGCTCGAGGCTATCGAGGGTAAGGTTCTCCCAGGTGTAGCAGCAATCGAGAAGTAATATTGCTTCATCCTATCCCCTTTTCATAGCGGGGGACTTTAAAGATAAAAATGAATACTGTGGGCATGGAATTGCGTTTCCATGCCCCTTTTAAGGTAAAATATGGATTGGTTAATTAATCTTTTTACAAGCACAGATAGTGTAGCCCACATTGCGATTCTCTATTCTATCGTAATTGCTCTTGGTGTCTATCTGGGTAAAATCAAGATCGGCGGTATTTCGCTTGGTGTAACATTTGTACTTTTTGCGGGTATTTTGGCTGGACATATTGGCTTTACAGGTCCAACTGAAGTCCTTACATTCCTTCAAGACTTCGGTCTTATTCTCTTCGTTTTCATGATTGGTCTTCAGGTAGGACCAGGTTTCTTCGAGAGTTTCGGTAAGGATGGTATCAAACTCAACATGCTTTCTATTGTAGCAATTCTGCTCAATGTCCTTGTAATGTTCGCTTGCTACTACATTTTCTTCGACACTTCCAAGGTAGAGAACTTGCCTATGATGGTAGGTACTATGTATGGTGCTGTAACCAACACTCCTGGTCTTGGTGCCGCTAATGAAGCTTTGCATTCTGTTTTCGGTAATGGTAATATTCCAAGTATCGCCAACGGTTATGCTTGTGCATATCCTCTCGGCGTTGTGGGTATCATCGGTGCAATGATTGCCATCAAGATGTTTACTCATGTAGATTATGACGAGGAAAATGAGAAACTAAAGGCTATGGAGTCTGAAAATCCTCATGCTAAGCCACACCCAATGTATCTCAAGGTTACCAACGAGTATATTGCTGGCCGTAACTTGAAGGAGGTTTCTGAATTCCTAAATCGTGATATCGTATGTACTCGTATGATGCACAATGGTGAACTTACTGTTCCTACTCGTGATACTATCTTCGAGAAGGGTGACGAGGTTCACGTTGTATGTCAGGAATCTGATGTTGAGGCTATCCAAGCGTTCATCGGTCCTGAGATCGAGGCTGACTGGCACGAAAACGAGGCACAGCAGAACTTGGTTTCTAAGCGTATCATCGTTACTAATTCAAGCGTTAACGGTAAGAGTCTTGGCAAGATGCATTTCTCTAGTCTCTATGGCGTTAACATCACTAGAATCACCCGTCAGGGTATGGACCTCTTTGCTAGCCGCAACCACCACTTCCATGTAGGTGACCGTGTAATGGTAGTTGGTCCTGAGGAGAATGTTGATCGTGTTGCCGAACTTCTTGGTAACTCTCAGAAGCGTTTGAATGCTCCTAACATTGCTACTATCTTTATCGGTATCATGGTAGGTATCCTCTTTGGTAGCCTTCCATTTGCTATTCCTGGAATGCCAGTACCTTTGAAGTTAGGTTTGGCAGGTGGTCCATTAATCATCGCTATTCTTATCGGCCGTTATGGTTATCGTATGGGTCTCGTAACTTATACAACCACATCTGCCAACATGATGTTGCGTGAATTTGGTCTTGCCTTGTTCCTTGCATCCGTAGGTATCAAGGCTGGAAAGGGTTTCTGGGAAACCGTAGCACAGGGTGATGGTTTGCTGTATGTATTGACAGGTTTCCTCATCACAATCATACCTATTTTAATTGTAGGTACAATTGCCCGTCTGAAATATGGTTTCAACTACTTCACCATTATGGGTATGATTTCTGGTACTTATACCGACCCACCTGCATTGGCATACGCTAACTCAGTATGTTCAGGTGAGGCATCAGCTATCGGTTATTCTACAGTATATCCACTGAGTATGTTCTTGAGAATCTTTACAGCACAGATTGTTGTGTTGTTCTTCTGCGGAGCATAAACGGTATATCATAAAATTCAATAAGGGGAAAAGATTCATTTCTTTTCCCCTTATTTTTTTTATCCCATCATATAATAGAATACTATTCACCATTGCGTCCCAAGTAGAGTGGCAAAATCCGCCTGAATAATTCATTGGAAAACTTTATCACACGACTTCTCCCCCACTTGTGGGGGAGATTGAGAGAGGGTATGCCACAAAATTATCCAGCAAAGCTAATAGTAATTAGCAAATAAACATCGCTCGTGGCATACCCTCTTTTTGATCTCCCCCACAAGTGGGGGAGAAATGCTGGGAAAAAGCATTCTATAAATTATCCAAATTAGAGACTAGTCCGATGATAAGCTACGAAAAACATAGGCGACAATTCGATGGCAAGCTACAAAAAAAGGGAACCAATTAGCTTGGTTCCCTTTATCTTATTCTTCAATTTTAAGTCTCATTTTTCCATCATAGGAAATAATTAATTCTACCAGATAACTACTGTAGCTTCCCGGTTTCTCAATATCCGCCAGGAAATGCATACCAGAAGCATCCGTGCTCTTGTAATTTATGTCACTCAGAACAGACTGCTTAAGAAAGGCCTCTGGAACATTGTTTTTGAAATCCTGCTTTCGGAAATCACGAGAGAATATTTGTGTGGCTCCATTAAACAAACTCACGTGAATGATATTATCATAAAAAACATTGTCCACTTCTACTCCATCCTCATTAAAGGAAGAGTTGTACACCTTATAAGTAGTAGGGTTCACCTGAACATACCAGTGATAGCGCGAAGCTCCAAACTCAACAACAGAATCACGCTTAATAAGCTGGTTCTGGTTTATAGAAGACTTCTTCGCCTGTCGGAAGATATCCAGGTCATGAGGATCGGAACTCTTCACCAACTTGATAATATCTCCACCCTGATTCTTAAACTGGAAAATATGAGCAGCCTGCTTCACAATAGGATATTTCACCACATTGGCACCCTCCATATACAACGTATCATGTACTATACGGAAGTAAGTAGGCTCACTCGTAGAATCAGGATAATAGATAGTATCCCCCTTAGCCCGGAAGAATACGTCCTCTTCATCCTCGTCTATCCAAACACCTTGCAACAGTTTTTTTGCTTCAGCATTTTCTTCACGAGAATGATCGCCTTCATTCTGAGGTTTATTGCTGCCGCATCCTGCCACTAAAGACACAACAGCTAGTACTAATAAGATTGTTTTATGCATTTATTTACCTATACAATGATACTCAAATCCTGCATCCTTCAACTCTACAGGATCAAATATATTTCGGCCGTCAACGACCAGTTTCTTGTTCATTGTCTTTGCAATTACCTCCCAGCTTGGAAGGCGGAATTCTTTCCACTCTGTGAGAAGCAAAAGAGCATCTGTATCGAGAGCCGCATCATACATATCCTTACAGTATGTAATAGGTGCATTCTCATTTCCTGCTACCTGCATTCTGCGCTTACACTCCTCCATAGCTACTGGATCATACACACGAATGTTACAACCAGCCTTTAAGAGAAGATCGATAACAACCAAGGCTGTTGACTCACGCATATCGTCAGTCTCAGGCTTGAAAGCCAATCCCCAGAGTGCGATTGTCTTTCCACTCAAATCACCATTATAGGCCTTGCTGAGCTTATCAAAGACAATTTTCTTCTGGTTCTCGTTAACTTCCTCAACAGCCTTAAGCACCTGCATTGAATAACCATTGGCATCCGCTGTCTTGATAAGTGCTTTTACATCCTTTGGGAAACAGCTTCCGCCATAACCACATCCAGCATATAAGAACTTACGACCAATACGTGTATCACTACCAATACCCTGTCTAACCATATTCACATCAGCACCTACCTTCTCGCAAAGATTTGCGATATCATTCATGAATGAGATACGGGTAGCCAACATAGAATTAGCTGCATACTTAGTCATTTCTGCAGATGGAATATCCATAAAGATCACGCGGAAATTGTTAATGAGGAAAGGTTTGTAAAGACGAGTAAGCACCTTCTTTGCCTCCTCACTTTCCACACCTACCACTACACGATCAGGACTCATAAAGTCCTTAATAGCATTTCCCTCTTTAAGGAACTCAGGGTTGCTGGCAACATCAAACTTGATATCCACACCTCGCTTATCAAGTTCGGCCTGAATTGTAGCCTTTACCTTCTTGGCTGTTCCCACAGGAACAGTACTCTTGGTAACCACTACCATATATTTATTCAAGTTCTCACCAATAGTTTTTGCCACCTGAAGCACATACTTCAAATCTGCAGAACCATCCTCGTCTGGAGGAGTACCAACTGCAGAGAAAACGATATCCTGATCATTCAGGACATCAGCAAGAGAAGTTGTAAACTTCAAACGACCCGCCTTCACATTTTTGAGAACAAGTTCATCCAAACCTGGCTCATAAATTGGAATGTTACCACTTTGAAGACGCTGAATTTTGTTTTCATCGACATCAACACAAGTTACAATGGCACCTGTATCAGCGAAACATGTACCACTAACAAGTCCAACATAACCTGTACCAACAATTGCTATATTCATAGTTCTAAATTTTATTCAAATCAAAACGGCTTGCCAAGCCCACGAAAAACCTCGATCAACGAAAGCACAATTGGAATAAATTTCTAAGGCTTGAATCTAAGTTTCCCATACTTCATAACAATACTACATTATATATAATTAAAGGCAAAGATAATACTTTTTTACGGAACAGCAAAAGAAAAAGAACAAAATAATTTTTCCATCGTATTTTTTGCACAAATAGTTGTGAATATCCTTTTTTTTAGCTACCTTTGCACTTGTGATTGAATTAGAAAGACATATTGAGATTCTGCTTTTAAGCAACGATTGCGTCATTGTGCCTGATTTTGGCGGCTTTATGGCGCACCATATTGATGCTAGGTACGATATGACGGATGGAACTTTCCTTCCGCCAATTCGCACGATTGGCTTCAATCCTCAGCTTAAAATGAACGATTCGCTACTTGCTCAATCCTATATTGAAGCCTATGACATTAGTTATCCAGAAGCACTTCGTCGCATTGAGGACGAAGTAAACGAATTGCGCCAGCATCTGGCTAACGATGGCATGTACGAGATGAACGATATTGGCACACTCCGTTTAAACGAGAATGGCAACTATGAATTTGAGCCTTGCGAGGCTGGAATTCTCACACCAGACCTATACGGATTGAGCAGTTTAGAGATAAAGACCCTTGCTCAGGAAAATGAAGAGCTAGAAAGACAGGCTGTTTTGGTTGATATTAACACTGCCAAAGCTACCCCTGAGGAAAAGCCTGAAACAGTACAAAGACCTGTGTTCTATGATGAGGACGATGAGGATGAGGATAGAACTATCAGCATTAAGGTAAGCTTGTTGCAGAACATTGCTGCTGCTTGTATTGCCATCATCGCATTCTTCGCCATCGCAACACCACTTGGCACCAACAACCGATCTTCTCACATGATGAGCAAGATCGACACTGGCTTGCTTTATCGCATCATGCCAAAGGATGTGGTTTCTGCAAAGGGTGAGTTAAAGACTATTCAGGAAGTTGCTGCTTCAAAAGAGCAGAAGACTGCCCAAAAGCCTACAGCAAATAAGTTGCCGGAAATTAAGTCGGCTGCCTACTATACAATTGTGCTTGCAAGTAAAGTAAGCAAAAGTAACGCCGATGGTTTTGTAGATAGACTGCGCAAGAATAGTAATATTCAGGCCGTAGTTCTCGACAAGCCTCATAACACAAAGGTAATTTATGGCCATTATGCTTCGGAAAGCGAGGCATATAGTGCACTAAACAAACTCAACAGTCAGGATGTTTTCAAAGACAGTTGGGTTACTAAAGTTGAAGACTGATTATGAAAAGAGTGCGCTGCCCTAAATGCGATAATTACATCACATTTGATGAGACGAAATACCAAGCTGGTCAGAAATTGGTATTTCAATGCCCTGATTGCGGAAAAACATTCGGGGTTCGCATTGGTATATCCAAATTGAAAGCTACTCAAAAGGAAACTAATCCTGAAGAGGAAGCCAAAGAGGAGGATAAGGGTTGTGGCTCTATCGTAGTCATCGAGAATGTTTTTCATTACAAGCAGGTGATTAATCTGCAATTAGGCGACAACATTATTGGTCGCTATATGAAAAACAGTGGAATCAATTGTCCAATTGAGACAAATGATCCAAGTATTGACATGAACCATTGTATCATCAATGTTTCTGCCGACAAAAAGGGTAATTTAAAATACGTTCTTAGAGATGGCCCTAGCTATACAGGAACATTTGTTGATAACGAGATCCTTGGCGACAGAGAGAAGAGAGTGATTTACGACAACACCCTCTTCACAATTGGTGCAACTTCTATAATTTTACATACTAAGGACCATTCTGACGAATAATTAACGCATTTTGCTTATTATTCGTAACAATTTTCCATATATTTTCTTTAAATTGAAAGAAAATACGTATCTTTGCAAAATGATAGAGAGAATTGGAAAATAGTAACAATTTGAATAGCTTAGTATGAAACCAACAGCAATTTTGCTACTCCATTGTCCTGACAAGCAGGGCATCATATCAGATGTGACTAAATTCATTACTGATAATAAAGGTAACATTGTTTACCTTGACCAGTATGTGGATCGTGAGGATGGTATGTTTTTCATGCGAATTGAGTGGGAACTGGACAACTTCCTGATTCCACGCGACAAAATTGACGATTATATCGAGACGCTTTATGCGCAGAGATATCAGATAAAATTCAACCTCTATTTCAATGATGAGAAACCTCGTATGGCAATTTTCGTCAGCAAGATGAGCCACTGTCTTTACGATCTTCTCGCCCGCTATAAAGCCGGAGAGTGGAATGTTGACATTCCTTGCATCATTAGCAATCACGAAGACTTAAGATATGTAGCTGAACAGTTCGATATTCCATACTATGTCTGGTCAATCAAGAAAGACCACAGTAATGTGGACGAAGTTGAAAAAGCCGAGATGGAACTATTGACAAAGGAGAAGGTAACTTTTATTGTTCTAGCACGCTATATGCAGATCATCACCGACAAGATGATTGCATCTTATCCAAATCATATCATCAACATTCACCACTCCTTCCTTCCAGCCTTCAAGGGTGCTAAGCCTTATCATCAGGCATGGGAACGTGGTGTTAAAATTATCGGTGCAACCAGTCACTACGTAACAAAGGATTTGGATGCTGGTCCTATCATTGAGCAGGATGTAGCACGAATCACCCACAAGGACACACCGGAAAGTCTGGTTCTCAAAGGAAAAGACTTGGAGAAAATTGTTCTCTCTCGTGCCGTAACAAAGCATATTGAGCGCAAGATTCTCACATATAACAACAAGACTATTATTTTCTCTTAATACAAGGAAATAAAAATGAATGTAGCAATCGTAAAATACAATGCTGGTAATATCTATTCTGTAGTGAATGCGTTAAAGCGACTTGGAATAGACCCTTTATTGACGGATGATGCTGAGCAACTTCAGAAAGCCGACAAGGTTCTCTTCCCTGGACAAGGAAATGCTCGTGAAGCAATGGATTACCTTAAAGCTCACAAACTTGATGAAGTTATCCGCAACTTAAAACAACCTGTTCTGGGCATTTGTGTTGGTCAACAATTACTTTGCAAACATTCAGAAGAAGGTGATACCGATTGCATCGGCATTTTCGATGTCAATGTAAAGCGCTTCCAACCTGCCAGACATGAGGACAAGGTTCCTGCAATGGGATGGAATATGCTGCACATGACAAATGAGAATGGAGAGACTATCACTAATGAGCATGAGATGAATCCTTTGATGAGAGGATTGGGCGAGAAGCCTTATGTATATTTTGTGCACAGCTTCTTCGTTCCAAAATGTGCTGAGACCATTGCGGAGGCCGACTATATCCTCCCCTACTCTGCAGCTCTACATAAGGACAACTTCTTCACCACACAATTCCACCCTGAAAAGAGCGGCAAGGTTGGCGAGAAGATTTTAAGTAATTTTCTAGAATTATAAACTAGAATTAATTAACAGTATCCCATGAAAATAGAATTAATTCCTGCGATAGACCTCATCAATGGTCAGTGTGTAAGACTCACCAAAGGTGACTATTCTCAGAAAAAAATATATAACGACAATCCTGCAGAAGTGGCAAAGGAATTCGAAAAACTCGGTTTCAAGCGACTTCATGTAGTAGACCTCGATGGTGCAAAGAGCAAACATATTGTTAATGATGCAGTACTCAAGGCTATTACCGATGCAACCGATTTAGTCGTAGATTTTGGTGGTGGCATCAAGACAGAGGAAGACATCGAGAAAGCTTTCCAGGCAGGTGCTGCAATGGTGACAGTAGGAAGCATCGCTGTTACTAAGCCGGAATTATTCTTGGAATGGTTGGATAAATATGGTGCCGATCGTTTGATTCTCGGTGCAGATGTAAGAAACGGAAAAATCAGCATCAATGGCTGGAAAGAAGATTCTGCAGAAGACTTGCTACCATTCCTCAAACAATATGTTGACAAAGGTGTCAAGAATGTATTGTGTACAGAGATCAGCAAGGATGGAACCCTCCAAGGTCCAGCTATCGACCTATACAAGCAGATCATGGCAGAATATCCACAGCTTCACCTGATAGCCTCTGGTGGCGTAAGCTGCAATCAGGATATCGAAGAACTCGAAGCTGCAGGAATTCCAGCAGTAGTTTTTGGAAAAGCCTTCTACGAAGGAAAAATTAATATTGAAAGCTTAAAGAAATAATATAAGTGAGCGGATTAGCAAAAAGAATAGTTCCTTGTCTTGATGTTAAGAACGGAGAGACGGTAAAGGGTACCAACTTTGTAAACCTACGAAGTGCGGGCGACCCTGTTGAACTCGGCAAAGCCTATAGCGATGCTGGAGCAGACGAGCTTGTTTTTCTGGATATCACTGCTAGTTTTGAGGAAAGAAAAACTTTTGCCGATATGGTAACTCGTGTGGCTGCAGAGATAAACATCCCTTTTACGGTGGGAGGTGGTATCAATGAGCTGGCTGACGTAGATCGTCTTCTGAATGCAGGTGCCGACAAGGTAAGCATCAACAGTGCTGCCATCCGTAATTCAAAACTCATCAATGAAATTGCAAGTCATTATGGTTCACAGGTTTGTGTATGCGCCATCGACGCCCGCAATGATGAAGATGGATGGCATTGCTATGTGAAAGGTGGACGTGAAAGAGTAGAACTAGGCTTATTCGACTGGGCACGCGAGGTTGCTGATCGTGGTGCTGGTGAGATTCTCTTTACTTCAATGGATCATGATGGAGTAAAACAGGGATTTGCCAACGAAGCTCTGGCCCGACTAGCCGAAGAAGTAAGCATACCTATCATCGCTAGTGGTGGTGCAGGAAACATGGAACATTTCCGTGATGCATTCACCGAAGGAAAAGCTGACGCAGCATTAGCAGCCAGTGTCTTCCATTTTGGCGAAATAGCCATACCTGACCTCAAGAAATATTTGAGAAACGAAGGTATCAACGTGAGAATCTAGTAAACAAGAAAAGTAAAACCCAATAATATAATAAAGGTGGAAATCGATTTTAACAAAATGGACGGACTCGTTCCTGCAATTATACAGGACGCCAAGACCAAGAATGTGTTAATGCTTGGTTTTATGAACGAGGAAGCTTATAAGAAAACTATTGAGACCAAGAAGGTTACTTTCTGGAGTCGCACTCGTAAGTGTCTTTGGACCAAAGGTGAGACATCCGGCAACTTCTTGAATCTTGTAGATATGAAGGTGGATTGTGACAACGACACTCTGCTTGTACAAGTAAATCCAATCGGTCCAACCTGCCATAAAGGCACAGATACTTGTTGGGCGGAAGAAAATACTTATAATCCTATCAACTTCCTTACAGAACTTCAGGATTTCATCAACCAGCGAAAAGAAGACATGCCAGAAGGCAGCTATACTACCGCTTTATTCAAAAAAGGAACTAATCGCATCGCACAGAAGGTTGGTGAAGAAGCTCTCGAGACTGTAATTGAAGCCGTAAAGGGCGACAATGAAAAATTAGTTTATGAGGCAAGCGATATCCTGTACCATCTTATCGTATTGCTGGCTGATAAGGGTCTGCGCATCGAGGATGTAGCTGCGGAACTTTTGAAGCGCCATAACCCAGACTGGGACAAAGACCGCCGTTTGGCTAAGTTCAACGGTACTTATCATAGATAATAAAACACTTAAAACATTAGTACGATGTTAATTGACTATCAGAACGTAAACGTCTACCAGGGAGAGAACAAGATTCTCGATAAAGTCAACTTCCATGTTGACGAGGGAGAGTTTATATATTTAATAGGTAAAGTGGGCTCTGGAAAAAGTAGTCTGCTTAAAACTTTCTACTGCGAGCTAGACCTAGACAAGGATGAGGAAAGTACCTCTTTGGTTCTAGGAAGAGATGTGAAGGACATCCATCAGAAGGAAGTTCCTGATCTTCGCCGTGAAATGGGAATCATCTTCCAGGACTTCCAGTTGCTTCACGACCGCACAGTAAGAAAGAACCTGCTCTTTGTTTTGAAGGCTACTGGTTGGGAAGACCAGGATGAAATGGATGAGCGCATCAATGAGGTGCTCGAGGAGGTAGGTATGATCGACAAGATCGATCGTATGCCTCATGAACTTTCAGGAGGTGAGCAGCAGCGTATTGCCATTGCCCGCGCTATCCTTAACAAGCCAAAGATCATCATCGCCGATGAGCCTACTGGCAACCTCGATCCAGAGACAGCCAATAACATCGTTAGACTTCTGAAGGAAGTCACTACAACAGGCACTGCTGTGGTAATGACCACACACAACATAACACTCCTCGACCAATATCCAGGCATTGTTTACCGTTGCCGCGATGGTCAGATCAGTGATGTTACTAATGAATACAACCACCTCGACCTCAGTGAAGACGCCGAGGTTAGTGCAAAGGAATAAAAGTATACATTAAAAATAACACAAGATGAAGGTAATGAAATTCGGAGGTACTTCTGTTGGCTCTCCTGAGCGCATGAAGCACGTAGCCTCCTTGATCACAGAATCGGGTGAACCAACATTTGTAGTACTCTCAGCAATGAGCGGTACAACCAACTCTCTCGTAGAGATCAGCGACTATCTCTACAAGAAAAATCCAGAGGGCGCTCTTGAAATTATCAGACAGCTCGAGGAGAAATACAATAAACACGTAGACGAGCTCTACTCTACCGATGAGATGAAGAATACAACTCGCGAATTTCTCAAAGGTGAATTTGACTATCTGCGTTCTTTCACCAAGGATATCTTCACTAGCTTCGAAGAAAAGAGTATCGTAGCTCAGGGTGAGGTTATGAGTACCAACATGGTTGTCAACTACTTGAAGGAAACTGGTATCAAGGCAACTCTTCTCAGTGCGCTCGACTTTATGCGTACCGACAAGAATGCAGAGCCTGATCCTCAGTATATCAAGGAGAAGCTGGCTGCTATCATGGAGAAGAACCAGGGCTATCAGATCTACATCACACAGGGTTTCATCTGCCGCAATGCTTATGGCGAGATCGACAATCTGCAGCGTGGTGGCTCCGACTATACAGCTTCTTTGATTGGCGCAGCTATTCCTGCTGATGAGATCCAGATCTGGACAGACATCGATGGTATGCACAACAACGACCCACGTGTAGTTGATAAGACCGAGGCTGTTCATCAGCTCAACTTCGAGGAAGCAGCCGAGCTTGCATACTTTGGTGCTAAGATTCTCCACCCTACTTGTGTTCAGCCTGCTAAATACGCAGGTATCCCTGTTCGTTTGAAGAATACTATGGACCCTAAGGCTCCTGGTACAATCATCGACAACGTTATCGTAAGAGGCAAGATCAAGGCTGTTGCTGCTAAGGACAATATCACAGCTATCAAGATCAAGTCTAGCCGCATGTTGCTCGCTACAGGTTTCCTCCGCAAGGTATTCGAGATTTTTGAGAGCTATCAGACTCCAATCGATATGATTGCTACATCAGAGGTTGGTGTTAGTATGAGTATTGACAACGACACTCACTTGGATGAGATTGTTGACGAGCTCAAGAAATACGGAACTGTTACTGTAGATACTGATATGTGTATCATCTGTGTAGCTGGTGACCTTGATTGGAGCAACGTAGGATTCGAGACACTGGTAACAGGTGCACTCAAGGAAATTCCAGTACGTATGATCAGCTATGGAGGAAGCAACTACAATATCTCTTTCCTTATCCGTGAAAGTGATAAGAAGAGAGCTTTGCAGAGCCTCAGCGATGCACTCTTCAATAAATAAGAAACAATATCTTACTATATAAGCAGCTACTCCCGTCTTGGAGTAGCTGTTCTATAATAAGATCACACAACACAACCAAAGATAAGAAAATCAAGATGAAAGGAACATTCCCTATTGATAAGTTTCAGGAGATTCAGACACCTTTTTATTATTATGATACAGATCTCCTTCGTGAAACACTTAAAACTATCAATACAGAAGTAAGCAAGCACGAAGGCTTTGTGGTTCACTATGCTATCAAGGCAAATGCTAATCCTAAAGTACTAAATGTTATCTGCCAGGCAGGATTGGGTGCTGACTGCGTGAGTGGTGGTGAAATCCAGCGCTGTGTGGAAACAGGTTTCCCTAGCAATAAAATTGTTTATGCTGGTGTTGGTAAAAGTGACTGGGAAATCAATCTCGGTCTCGACAAGGAGATCTTCTGCTTTAATGTAGAGAGTATCCCTGAACTAGAGATTATCAACGAACTTGCAGAGAAAAAAGGCAAAGTTGCTAATGTATGCTTCCGCATCAATCCTAATGTAGGCGCTCACACTAACGCAAAGATCACTACAGGTCTTGCTGAGAATAAATTTGGTATTGCCCTCGAGGATATGGAGAAAGTCATAGACGAAGCTTCAAAGATGAAGAATATCCATTTCATTGGTCTCCACTTCCACATCGGAAGTCAGATTCTCGATATGGGTGACTTTGAGGCACTCTGCAATCGCGTCAATGACATTCAGGATCAGTTGGAGAAACATCATATCAAGATTGAGAATATTAATGTGGGTGGTGGTTTAGGAATTGATTATCAGCATCCTAACCGCTGTCCTATTCCTGACTTCAAGGCATATTTCGATACTTATGCCAAACTGTTGAAACTTCGTCCTGGGCAGAAGTTGCACTTCGAGTTAGGTCGAGCAGTAGTTGGTCAGATGGGCTCACTCATCACCCGCACTCTCTATGTAAAGCAGGGTAGTTTCAAGCAGTTTGCTATCGTTGATGCTGGTATGACTGATTTAATTCGTCCAGCACTCTATAATGCCTATCATAAAATTGAGAATATCAGCAGTGAGGAAGCAACAGAAACATACGATGTTGTAGGACCAATCTGCGAATCAAGCGATGTTTTCAGCAAGGCTATCGACTTGAACAAGTGTCATCGCGGCGACCTGATTGCACTAAGAAGCGCAGGTGCCTATGGTGAAATTATGGCAAGTCAGTATAATTGCCGAGTTTTGCCAAAGGGATATATCAAAGAAGATTTTTAAGAATAATTCAAAAAAAGAGGAATTGGTCAATTCAATTCCTCTTTTTTTTATAATATTTCATCCTTTCATTCTTCAAATTCTTTAAATTTTCCTATCTTTGCAACTATGTTAGTATTTGATGAAATTACAATCATTATAAGTGCCTGCGTAGTTGTACTGGCGATTCTTGGTTCACTTGTTAATCCCTTTCTACGTGGCATAAATGTTAGCGACGGGGAAGAGGAATCTGAAAAGGGCCAGGACAAGCCAGTTGTGCCACTCACGGTTATTATCACAGCTCACGACAATGCTCGCGAACTGGGAAAGAATCTTCCTTCCATTCTTGGACAGGACTACCCTAATTTTCAGGTAATTGTTGTTGCAGAAAAAGGTGAAGAGGATACTGAGGAGTTACTAAAGCGATTCAGTCGCGATCCACATCTCTATGTAACCTATATCCCTAACAGTTCTCGCTATATGAGTAGAAAGAAACTGGCAATTACGCTAGGTGTCAAGGCTGCTAAAACAGAATGGATTGTCCTTACAGAGCCTTCTCTTCAGCCTCAGTCTGACCAATGGTTGAGAACGATGAGTAGAAATTGCGATGACCAGCACAACTTAGTGATGGGATTCACCCAATATGATAATGAAACCTCTGATTTCCGTCATTTCGAACATCTGAGAACAGCCTACTACCTGCTTCGCCGTGCTCAGAGAGGAACTGCTGTTTGCACCAATATGCCAAACATCGCATTCCGCAAATCGGAATTCCTGGAGCAGAGAGGATTCCTTGGCAACCTTCAGTTGGTTCGTGGAGAATACGATTTTCTTATCAATAAGTATGCTCGAGAGGACGAGAGCGCTGTAGAAACAGACAGAAGAGCTTGGCTCATCGAACAAGAGCCTACAAACCGTTCATGGACGAATCGCCATATTTATTTTATGGCATCCCGCAAATGTCTGGAGCGTTATACTTCAATGCGAATCTTAAAAGGCATCGACCACTTGCTGCCACACCTCAGTCTGTTAGCGAGCATTGCTGCTTGTGCCTTTGGAGGTATTAAGATGAATTGGATTGTATTGGGCGCTGGAGTTTTCTCACTCCTTCTATTATACATCCTTCGAATGATCATCTCCAATAACGCAATTCGAAAATTTGATGAAGACATTCCTGTAATGGTTCAGCCATTCTATGAATATAGTATGCTTTGGCATTCGATAACTGGTATCCTTCGCTATTGGCGTGCCGACAAACAGGATTTCACTAGCCATAAACTATGAAGATAAAACTCCACATATCAAAAGCAAAATCGAAAGTTGAGAGTTGCCAATTACTAGCGGCAGCACTTAACCAAGACACTGATGTCGTCGAGAAGCTGGAAGATGCCGATGTTCTCATCATTATCGGTTGTTGGAATCATCATTCTTCAAGTCTTGCAGGAGATGCCAAAAATATGGGTATCCCTTTCGTTGTTGTCCCATGGGGAGATGTCTCCCGTTGGAATCTCAAAAAGCCTTTCCTTAAAAGAAAGATACAGAAGCACTTCTACCAGAAACGTATTTTCAAGAATGCTTCTGGCGTGATTGCTACGACTCCAATGGAGAAAGAATACTTAGCCAAACGTAAATGGATTCATAATGTCGACCTTGTACGCAACTGGCTTTACTCTTCGTTTGTGACAGAAGAGGATACTATCAAGGGAATCAGCACTGTTTGCCATCAGGCATGGGATGCTTTTGAAGTAGAGAAAGCTGAGAAGATTGCTAAAAAGACCAAAGATGCTATTTGCCAGCAACTTCTTCAAATCAAGTCACGAATGCCACATCATAACATTCCTATTTTCTACTTCAAGAAGCTGCATACACTGCTTTATGCCGACAACTATGACGAGGATAACCTCAACGATGAAATCGATCGTTTGCATCTTACCTCTTTTGCACAGGCTGTTTTTCAGGTGATGAGCATGAAGACTGGACTATCAGAAGGCTTTATGCCAATTCCTGCGAAAAAGAACCATATCGCAAAGAAAATAGAGAAATATTCTAAATAATTACATCAAAGGACTGACTGCTATGAAACACTATGATATAGAAAAAGACCGAAGATATTTGGAATTGCTGTCACAGTCTTTTCCGACCGTAGCGGATGCAAGTACAGAAATCATCAATCTTTCTGCGATTCTCAATCTCCCTAAGGGCACCGAGCATTTCCTTGCGGATATTCATGGAGAATCTCAGGCTTTCCAGCATGTTCTTAAAAATGTATCGGGTAATATCAAGCGAAAAGTGAATGAGCTTTTCGGTAATACACTTCGTGAGACTGAAAAACGAGAACTCTGTACGCTGATCTATTATCCTGAGCAGAAACTTCAATTGGTGAAACAGACTGAAGAGGATATTGACGATTGGTATCATATCACCCTCCACCAGTTAGTAGCAGTTTGCCGTGATGTCTCCAGCAAATACACCCGCAGCAAGGTTCGCAAGGCACTCCCTCAGGAGTTTGCCTACACCATCGAGGAACTTCTTCACGAAAGTACCGACGACCGCAACAAGGCTGCTTATGTGAATGTAATTATCGACACCATCAGTTCAACTGGCAGAGCCGACGACTTTATCATCGCTCTCGCTAATGTGATTCAGCATTTGGCGATAGACCAGTTGCATATACTGGGTGATATATTCGACCGTGGGCCAGGCGCACATATCATCATGGACACTCTCCGCAACTATCACTCTTGGGATATCCAGTGGGGAAACCACGATGTTTCCTGGATGGGTGCAGCAGCAGGAAATGATGCCCTCATTTGCAATGTCATCCGATTGAGTCTCCGTTATGCCAACCTCACCACTCTCGAGGATGGATACGGCATCAACCTGGTGCCACTTGCTACTTTTGCAATGGAAACCTACAAAGAGGATCCTTGTAAGGAATTCATGCCTCACATGAATGGAGGTGCCGAGAATCTCGACGATAAATCCACCCGCCTCACTGCACAGATGCACAAGGCGATTGCCATACTTCAGTTCAAACTTGAAAACCAGTTGTTTGAGAGTCACCCAGAATGGAACATGAACCACCGGTGCTTGTTTGATCAGATTGATTACGAGAAAGGAACGATTGTACTGGATGGAAAGAGTTATTCACTCTCATCGTGCAATTTTCCTACGATTGATCCTGCAAATCCTAATCAGCTGACTGATGGCGAAAAGGAATTGATGCGAAAGCTACATCACAGTTTCATGGTGAGTGAGAAACTTCAAGACCACATCCGATTGCTTTTGCAACACGGCTGTATGTATGCTATTTACAACGACAATCTCCTTTTTCACGCCTCTATTCCATTGAACGAGGATGGTAGTTTAAAGGAAGTACAGATTGCATGTGGCAGAATATATAAGGGAAGGGAACTTTTCCACTATATCGGGATGTTGATTCGCTCAGCTTTCCAGAACGACAGCGATCCTGCCGAACGTCAATATGCCATCGACTTCTTTACTTATCTCTGGTGTGGAACAGACAGTCCGTTGTTCGACAAGAGCAAGATGGCTACCTTCGAGCGATATTTTATCGCCGATAAATCTACATGGGAAGAGGAAAAAGGTTGGTATTTCAAACTGCGCGATAATGAGCAGATTATCGATGGCATCCTGGATGCTTTTGGCGTAACAGGTCCTAACCGGCATATTATCAATGGTCATGTGCCAGTTCATGTTGCCAATGGTGAGAACCCAATCAAGGCAAATGGTAGATTAATGGTGATTGATGGTGGTTTCAGTCAGGCCTATCACAAGGAAACAGGTATTGCTGGTTACACGCTGGTTTATCATTCCAGAGGCTTCCAACTCGTTCAGCACGAACCTTTTAAAAGTCAGGAGGAAGCTATCAAGAAAGGAACCGACATCAAGTCAACTACCCAGATTGTAGAGATGACCAACCATCGTATGCTGGTAGCTGATACCGATAAGGGTAAAGAGCTCCGTCGACAGATTGCCGACTTGAAGGAGCTTCTCTATGCTTATCGTCATGGCTACATCAAAGAGTCGGAGCAGCAATAGTTTTAATTAAGCCCTCACAACCATCTTCGATTAAATCGAGAGCAAGGTCAAAGCCCTCTTCCCCTCCATAATAAGGATCAGGGACAGAGGTGGCATTCTTATGCTTTGTGAAATAATCTGCCATTTTCACTACTTTTGCCTTTTCATCTGCATTCCTTGCCCTGCGAGTTAAATTGCTATAGTTCTCCTCGTCCATCACAACGATGTAATCGAAGGCATCAAAATCGAAGGAAGGATCAAACTGTCGGGCGATATGATCTACTTGATAACCTCTGCGTGCACCATGCTTGCGCATACGGTTATCTGGAAGTTGGCCAACATGCCAAGGTCCAATACCAGCTGAATCAATCATAAACAGGTGACTCAGACCAGCCTCCTCCACCTTCTGCTGCATCACAGCATGAGCAGCCGGAGAACGGCAAATGTTTCCTAAACAAATAAAGAGTATTCTAATCCTATTGAGCTTTTCTGAATTCATAATCACTTTTTATTATCATTTTTGGCAAAGTTAGAAATATTCTCTAAATTGTGCAAATACACTCATCGATATTCTACTTTTTTATGTATCTTTGCCGAGATTCTAACTCACATTATCTATTAATGTCATGAAAAAAACACTATTATCAACACTATTCGTAATCACAAGTATGTTTACTCAAGCGCAATCGCTCAAGCCATGGAACAAAGGAGCATTTGAAACTGGTAAATACAGGAATCTCTTTGTAGAGATGGGATATTCCAAGAAAGAAGTCGACAAACGACTTCAGCAGACGTTCGACGATGTTTTCTATGGTCCTAACAAAGTTTATTTTGAGGTGGGCGATTCTCTGGGCTACATTTCCGACATCAAGAACAACGATGCTCGAACAGAGGGTATGTCGTATGGAATGATGATCGCCGTACAGTTTAACAAAAAAGATATTTTCGACCGTCTCTGGCGATGGTCAAAGAAGTATATGCAGCATCAGCAAGGTCCTCGCGAGGGCTACTTCGCCTGGAGTTGTCAGACCGACGGCAAGCAGAATGCTGCAGGTTCTGCATCAGATGGCGAACTCTATTACATCACTTCGCTTATTTTTGCCTCCAACCGCTGGGGTGATAACACCGGCATCAACTACAAGGCCGAGGCAAAACGTATTCTCGACTGCTCGTTCAGCAAAAACGGAGAAGGCGATGTGCTTCCACTCTTCCACCCTGAATATGAACTCATTACCTTTACTCCCGACAAGTTTGGTTCTCGCATCACCGACCCATCCTATCATCTCCCTGCCTTCTATGAAGTGTGGGCGAAATGGGCCGACGATGGAAGAGCCGATACCTATAAGCGAATGGCAGAAAAGGCCCGCGAATATCTGCATAAGGCTATTGACAAGAAAACAGGTCTGAATGCAGATATGTCCAACTATGATGGAAGTATTCTGAGTTTCGGACCGAACAAGATGGATGTCTTCCGCTATGATTCCTGGAGAGTACCGATGAACATCACCCTTGATTATGAGTGGAGCTGTGCTGATAGCAAATGGCAACAGGAATACGCCGAGACTATTCAGAATTTCTTTTATTCAAAAGGCATCAAGACCTATGGCGATCAATACCGCATAGATGGAAGTGAACCTACAGAGAAAGAAATGATTCCAGCTGGAAACTATCCAAAGAAGCTGCGCCATTCCATCGGATTGGTATCCACATTAGGAGCAGCTTCCCTACTCTGCAAGCATCCAAAGGCAAAGGAATTTGTGAAGGAACTGTGGGAGGCGAAACACCAGCCAGATGCCGATGGCTACTTTGATGCCTACTACGATGGATTGCTCCATCTTTTTGCCTTTATGCATTTAAGTGGAAATTATCGTGTAATAGGGAAATAATTCTGAAAAATTGATTACCTTTGCATTGACTTTTAACACAATAATTCAACAACAATGAAATCAAATACGATTTTTTACAATTCAAAGGTTAATCTAACCGGCTATGTCCTAATAGCTGGCGGCGTTTTTGGACTTATCATATTCTTCCTTGTAATTCGTCCAAGTGTAGCTATCGACGGAACCTTCAACACTATTTTCAACATTGCATTCACTGCTGCAACGCTCGTAAATGCACTACTCGGAGTTATCCTAGTAGCTAGAAAACTCCCAGGAAAACCGATGGTTGAGGTTTCTGATAAGCAACTATCTATACATAGCTATATCACTAACAAATGGACAGATATCGTATGGAAAGAAATCGTAGATATAGATAATATAGAACAGGCAGGAAGAAACCCTGCACAAATCATAATAAAGACAAATCGTAAAAATCACAGTATCCTTTCAACCTATACAGATACAAATATTGACGAAATATACGATATGATTTGGCAGATATGGCATAGTAAGAATGAGAACTGATTTTTCAGTTCTCATTCTTCTATTTCATCCAATCGATGTTGTTCTGCCATTTCCAGGTAATAGCGGGAGCGCTCTGGATATAAAGCCAATCCTATAACTACCAATATTATCAGTTGTATCAAGAGGCTCTTTGCAACTAAACTTATACCTTCATATATATGATCATCAACTACCTCCTTAATCATTAATATTGGCTCAAAAGTTGTTCCTTTCCAAAACATTCTTTGAAAATCATTGTACTCCTCTGTTCTATATTCTACTTTCTCAACTGTACAATGAACATTGTCTTGTTTTTTACAACTTCTCTCAGTAAATTCTTTCACAATAGTTTTTTCTAGAAGACTATCATATGTTACCCCCTCGACCTCTTGTTGTTCTACCTGCAAATAATAAGACATTGGAATATCTTTTAAAGCATATGACCTACAGACAATATAAACGCAGCCCGATTTTGTGTTATAATGATCAGTTCTTATTCTACTATCATTCAAATCTATCTTTAAGTTATTAATTTCAAAATATCTTGCATCTTTTAAGTCTTCTAATCTCAAAGAATTAAGCGTTTTTGTTTTTGTGGTAAGTTCCGATAAACCGTGTGCTAGAAAAACAAAATCGGTTAGTAATAATATTATCGTCCAACAAAAGATGCCTATAAATAGTTTATCTTCTATCCGAAAACAATATTGGATTGCTCTAAAAAAGTAACCGTATTTATAGATTAGCAAAATAGATGTTAAGAAGCCACCAAATACAGAGAAGAATGTACTATCAGAAAAATAAAAAATAATTCCGACCAATAATGATACTGCTAATCCTGCAAAAGCAATCTTAGCTATTAAATTCCAATATATAGATTTATCTTGTTCAAATTCCATACAAAACAAATATTAATGTTTACTCATTTCCAACAGATAACGGCGACATGGCTTAGAACACATAATACAGAAAATTGAAATTTCCATAATCAACAAGATAAAAAGACAAATTCCCAGTTGATCTTTACCCCTAGGTATTGAAACTTTCTCTGTATCAATTACTAAGAAATCGCCAGAAGCAAACCGAATAGATGTTAACTCTTGAAAATCACGAAATTCACGACTGGATTGATCCAAGACTTCAACTACTTTATGAGGATTCTTTTCGTTATATCTTTTTCTTTCAGAAAGCCATGCATCAAGTCTGTCCTGAATATTACTATCTTTGTTGTACTTTTCAGAATATCTTCTAATATAATAAGCATTGCTTATAGAATTTATAGGATATACTAAATACGCTTCTACCCTTATGTAGTCACTGTATCTATCATGTTTAATACTTGACTCTACAAACTTTCGACACCTAAATGTATCTCTCTGAAGATTCTTTATATCATAGTATCTTGAATCATCAATATCTTTAGAAGAAAGTGTCTCAATTACCTTCGATTTTGAAAAATATACATCTATTGCCTCAGAAAACACATACCCTCCAACCATTAAAAACATACTTAAAAAAAACGAAAGTTTGATTTCAAGTTGCTTCAATTCTCTAGGATTATATCGAGTGGCCGCTTTTATGTATTTCCAAGATAGATAAACGAAAAGAGTCGAACCCAATATTCCGTTGATGAAAGCCGAAAGTTTATAAGTAAATATATAATTAAGCACTCCTATAAAAAATACAGAAAGCAAAGTATATAATGTTAGAATAAATACTGCCTTCCAATAGGCTTTCCAACTTGGTTTAATTTTAAAATTCATTTCAATAATTATTCGTTATAAACAACTAAAATTCTTTTATCAAACAATAATTTTGCCCTTTCTTGATGAAACACTCCGAAGCATAAGGCGCCTGGAAATAGGTGAAGGTTTGTCCCTTCCTGTCATTGTATTGCAAGAACAACTTATTACCCGTCAAGTGATAAACACCACGAAGTTTCTCGTATCGTTTCTTCTTGTCGTTATAATCGGTGAAGACAAAGGTGGAATCCCGATTGAAATCCATACACACCTTCTTATCAGCAGGCAAATACCAATGACCTGCAAGCTCAGCCTTTCCCTGATGCTTCTCTGTCATAACATCCTGAAAATAGCAAGGAGTTATTTCGTGTTCATAACTGGTCTTTCCTCGTTCAAAGCTAAAAGTAAGAATACCATCCTCACCACCTGCCTCATCCAACATCCATTTCATATCCTTTCCTTCATAAATAAGATACACAAGTCGCAACGTCCCTTGTACATCTACTTTCCCCAAAAGTATCTGAGGCTTGTCCCCTTTCTTGCTCCCCTTCGGATAAATTGAAATCCTACATTTCTCACCTTCTTTGTCATAATCAATACGGTAGATGTTGCCATTACGAAGATCTTCATAACAATCACGAGGTATCCACCCTTTCATATCAACCGATGGATGAAGTCCGGCTATCTCTTGTTTTAAAAGCTGATCATAAAGCTCATCATAAGCTTTTGACGACCAATTAATAGCGGAAATACCATACTCCGAAATCCAGATTTCACCATTGTTATACATCCATCCTCTCCATCCCACTTGTTCCCAGTTCTTCAAACTGCTCTTTGCCATCTTCTGTCGATATTTCTCATCAAATAACAAATTGAAATGGTGTTGCATCTCCCGCTCATTGGAAATATTCTTCATTGGGTAAATTCTATCAAAAGGATAAGACAAATGTTTGGCAAAAGTCACACTATCTCCTGTGGCTATCGCCTTCATCACAGCCTCGATATGTGCCTTTGTCTCAGCATCCATTTCCTCATCTGCAGAAATGCCTACTGAGAAACCAAATAATAGCAGGATATAAAAAACGATATTTTTCATGTCAGTTCTTATCTTAGCATTAAAAGTCAACTGCAAAGGTAACAAAAATCTCAATAATAACTTGCATCGGATAGATATTTTCATTACATTTGCATCAAATAAATTAATCCATAGAAAATATGTTGCCAAGAGGAAAATCTATATGCAAAACACTCAAGGAGGTTAGACAGAGAATTGCTGACGCAAATGGCATCAGCTATACCCCACGCAAATGTCATCATAAAGGAGACTGCAAGGGAACTTGTCCTGCTTGTGAGGAAGAACGCTCCTATCTCGAAAATAGTCTGCATCATCTTCAGGCAAAAGGTATTGCCATAAAAGTTGCAGGAATAGCCGCAGGCTTAATCACCACCTGCCTGCCAGCTACTGCTCAATTTCCAATTGAGCAACAACAAACCAAGCCTGAAGTTAAAGATAACAAAATCATTATAGAAGGAGTTGTTTATGATGATGAGAACGAACCTCTTATCGGAGCGGAAATATCATATTCCAAGAAGAAAAAAACTAGAGCTGATATGGATGGGAAATTCACATTAGCCGTTCCAAAAGATGCCATTCTTACGATATCATATGTAGGTTGTGACACGATATCACTTCCTGTTTCGGAGATTGCGAATCCATCAAATCTTATCGTCAGATTGAAATACAACCATGAACTCGACGAAAGAATAGTTATCGGTGGAGGCATGGGAAACCTAGCTTTATATAGCGACGATGTGTATGGGCATTATAGTATAAATTATAACAAGAAAAAGAAATGATATCAGATTCACTCTAGAATAAGAAAGACAAAAAATCTCACTTTATTTTGTATTGATTTCGTGGCCATAATATTCGCCATACTCGTTATCTTTATATGGAGTATTGTCACTGTAAACCCAGAGTCTTCTATTACAACAAAATAGTATCCTTGCTACTCTTTTATTCCCATAATAGATATAGGGCCACTTTATTGTAGTATTTTTTTCTTCCCTAAAATCTAAATAATCACCAATGCTTCTTACTTCGCAATTATTTTTCCACCAATATTTTTTTATATAATATGGTGTATTGCAATATGCTAAGTATACAACTATCAGAGCAAAAAAAATAATAAAAACAAGTTTTTTCACAATCATTATTCCATGTTTCATTTTTATGCAAATGTAGTAAAAATAATCAAAAGTAACAATACTCCAATACGATTATTAACGTGAGTTCGACGAAATATAACTGTCTGAAAATTTGGTGATTAGCGAAGATTGTTGTATCTTTATAGTGCAAAAATTAAAGT
>CAJOPE010000147.1 GCA_905236815.1 uncultured Prevotella sp.
GATTTTCTATTTCCTGAAATTCATTTGTACGGTTTAACTCTTAAAGTGCAGAATATCAGCACTGTATAGATGCTGCGTGGGAAAGTAATTACCTATTATTTCAATCTATATTGTTGGGGAGAAATGCCTACATGTGCACGGAAATAACGGGTAAGAGCTGTTTGATCTGAGAAGTTGAAATCGTGAGAAATCTGTTTCAAACTGAGCTTCGTTGTTCGCATTATTAATTTTAATCTTAGGATGATATATTCGTCGATAAGTTGTTTTGGCGAATTACCGGTCTTTCCTCTTACAATTATTCCCAAATACCTACGTGATATATTCATGCGTTCGGCATAATAATTAACCTCATGACCTTTTTTGAACTCATTTTCCACCAATTCCATAAAACGATTAAAGAGCTCATCAGTGCGTTGAGTACCCTTACTTCGAAGATCTTCACGAGGGTTGGATTGCAGATAATCATAGAAACCTAAAAAGAATGCTTGCAACTGCAACGTTACTATACGATCGGTCATCGAATAGTGTTCAACTGTAAAATAGAAGTTGAATATACGAAACATACTGTCAACTACATTATTTATCAGATCTTTATATCCACATCGTCGATCAGCTTTTAGTTTTTCATATACAGCATGTTCCACATTCATACTTGCTGTTCTTAAAACATTACTACTATATCGGATGACATGAGAAGAAAAATCATCAGATACCATTTCCCATTTTACCATATCGCCTGGAAAGAAAATGAGTACATCATGATCAGATAATTCCCAATGCTCAAAATTGATTCGCACTCGAGCATTACCCGAATGTGTATAGATGATAGTACCATGATCAATAGCATGAATATCCTTATTTATAGTTGAAGCGTCAACGACTTTAAATGATGTTTCTTTCATGCAGCAAAGATATAACAAAGTGGGAATAACTGCAAACAATTCTTGCTAAAAAATACCCATTTCTTATCGGATATTTAACAAAAACAGACGAATATTTCCCATATTGTCAATTTCCGACTACATTTATGTAAATCTCTACAATGAAAATAGATGTACCTTTGCACTCGAATTCGATAATAAAGGTATGAATAAGAAAACAATATCAATTTTGACGATATCGTTCGCCATGACTTTATCAGCGACAGCTCAAACCCGAAACATGGGTGTAGATGAAATGTTTCTGTTGATTAGTCAAAACAACAAAAGTGTCAAGGCTAGCAAAACTAGTGTTGCTGCTGCCCAGGAGGGTATCAAGGCGGCAAAGAGTCAGCGACTGCCTGATATCAATGCTCAACTCAGCGCCAGTTATATCGGCAATGCTTTGATGACTGATCGTGACTTTACGAATGTACAAAACCTCACTTCACCTCACTTCGGCAATCAGTTTTTGCTCGATGCACAGCAGACAGTTTATGCCGGTGGCGCTATAAATGCTGGTATTCGTCTCGCAGAATTGGGTGCACAACAAGCTGAATTAGGGTTGGCTCTCAATGAGCAAAATCAGCGTTTCATCGCACTCAGCCAGTATCTCGACCTAGAAAAGATTGCCCATCGTGAGAAGGTTCTAGAGAGTAACATCTCACTCACTCAGAAACTCATCGACAACATCAAGGAGAAGCATCAGCAAGGAGTGGCACTCAAAAATGACATCACCCGATACGAACTGCAGATGCAGACGTTGAAACTGAATCTTACCAAACTGCAAAACACGCGTAAGATTCTGAATCATCAACTCTGTAATACACTAGGCATTGCGCAATCTGAAATCATTGAACCAACCGACGATGCAGCAACCACATTATGTAATAAGGAGGATGAAGACCACTGGCAAAGTGCAGCAGAAGCTGTAAATCCTCAACTGCAGATGGCTGGCGTGAACGAGCAGATGGCTGAGCAACAAGTGAAACTCGCTAAGAGTGAATTTCTGCCAAAGGTGGCTATTGTGGCACAGAATAACTTTAACGGTCCTATCACCTTTGAATTGCCGCCTATTGACAAGAATCTCAATGTTTGGTTTGTGGGTGTAGGTGTGCAGTATTCGCTCTCATCACTCTTCAAGAGCAATAAGAAACTCGCACAGGCTAAGTTGCAGAGCCAGGTTGCCACAGAGCAGAAGGCTGTAGCTGCCGAAAATCTCAACAACCAGATTCAAGCTTCATACACCATTTATCTGCAGAGTTATATCGAGCTCGAAACACAGCAGAAAAGTGTACAACTGGCAAAGGAGAATTATCAGGTGGTAAACGATCGCTATCTCAATCAACTCGCATTGATCACAGATATGATTGATGCCAGCAATATGAAACTCGATGCCGAACTCAGCGAAGTAGATGCTCGCATCAACATTGCTTATGCTTATTATAAAATGAAATTTATCGCAGGTAATCTGTAGGTTTTTTGAGATTAGAGATTAGAGATTAGGGATTAAAGAATAGAGAATAGAGAATAAAGAGAATATAGAGAATATAGAGAATATAGAGAATATAGAAAATAAAGATAAAAAAGATCATGAATAAGAGAAAACAAGTTTTAAGAGCTTACAATATAGCAGTAGTAGCACTCCTCGTGTGTGGAGTAATCTTTGTGTGCACCCGTTTTATTCACTTGGGTAGCAATGAATATACCGACAATGCCATGGTGCATCGCAATCTTACACCAGTAAATACTCGCGTACCGGGATTCATCAAGGAGATTCGCTTCAACGAGTTCCAGTATGTACACAAAGGTGATACCCTCGTTATTATCGAGGATGCGGAATTCCGCCTTGCATTGGCTCAGGCAGAGGCTGGCGTTAGAGGTTCTAAATCAGGTTCATCTGCTGTAAGTGCCAGCATGAATACAGTATCAGCAGGTGTGAATGTTGCAAGCGCAGGTATGCAGGTGGCTTCAGCAGGCATTGCAGAGGCTAAAGAAGGTATGGATAATGCCAAGAAAGATTACGACCGTTTTGCTGCCTTGCTTCAGAAAGGTGCCGTTACCCAGCAGCAGTTTGATAATGTTAAAACTCAGTATGAACAGGCTCGCAGCCGCTATCAGGCAGCTCAGGCTCGTATGAGTCAGGCATCTGCTTCTCGTCAGGCAACAGCCGTAGTCAACAATGAGCAGCAACATCGTTTGGGGCAGAGCCGTGCTGGCGAGAGTGTTGCCGAGGCACAACTCAATCTGGCTCGCTTGAACCTCAGCTATACTGTTATCACTGCTCCTTGCGATGGCTACGTCGGACGTAAGGATATTCATGTAGGACAGTTGGTGCAGCCAGGACAGATGCTTGTAAATGTAGTTGATCAGAATGATGTATGGGTGATTGCCAATTATCGTGAGAGTCAGATGCATCACATTGCCGTTGGTGCTCCTGTAGAGTTCAAGGCAGATGCTATCCCTGGTATTACCTTCAAGGGCAAGGTGAAGAGCATTTCTGCCGCCAGTGGTAGTGCGTATAGCAATATGCCAGTAGACAATGCCACCGGTAACTTTGTGAAGGTAGAGCAGCGTGTGCCTGTTCGCATCGAACTTACCAACGACAACGACAAAGAGGATATCAAGAAGCTCCTCTCGGGTCTTAACATTACCTGCGAGGTAGACTATTAATAAATTATTAATTACTAATTATTAATTGACACATGGCAGATCCAATGATAGGGCGTCCTTTCGCCATGCCCATGATCAAGCCCTTTATCCCAAAGGCGCTGCAACCATGGATATACCTGCTCTTTGCCTTCGTTTTCCAGCTGGTGAATGTCACCTACATGGGCAATATGCACGAGATGATGGGCGAGTTGAGTATCATGCGCGAAGATGCTACCTTTATATTCCTCTGTGGCGTGGTGGGAGTGGCCATGCCCTTCCCTATCCTCTTCCGACTGAAGTTCCGTTTCACCAATCGTACCTTGTTGCTATTCTCTGTATCAGGGATGATTGTGTGCATCCTGCTGTCACTCACCACTCAGTCGATACCTGTGCTGTGCATCCTCTCGTATGTTTGCTGTTATTTCAAGTTGATGGCCACCTTCGAATGTCTGAGCAATGTCCAGCTGTGGATGACACCGAAGCGCGATTTCTGTATCTTCTTTCCATTGCTTTACATCATCGTCCTTGGCGATATGAGTGTAAGTGGATGGCTTTCTCAGCAACTCAGCTATTACTGTGGCGATTACCATGCGATGCAGTATTTCATCGTTACATTGCTGCTGATGGTGCTCATCTTCATCTATACCTGCACACAGCATTTCCGCTTTATGCGCCCTATGCCATTCTTCGCCATCGATTGGTTGGGATGTGTGCTCTGGTCGGCTGTGATTCTTGAGATTATCTGGCTCTTTACATATGGCGAGTATTACAACTGGAGCGATTCGAGCGTGTGGTGTACGGTGGCTGGTGCATTCCCATTCACCCTGTTTTTCGCACTGGGACGAATGAAGCATATCCATCATCCATATATCGATCCTAAGGCTTTCCAATACAAGACGCTGGTAGCTATCCTCTTCTTCTTTGTGATAGAAGAGTGGATGAACTCTACGCACAATTCGCTCGAAGGAGTGTTTACTGGCAGCATCCTGCATTATGGTATGCTCACCTCGTCTCGTTTCAATGTTGTCGGATGGATTGGTTCTATTTCGGGTTGTCTATTCTGTCTATGGTGGATGAAGATGCTCAAATTTCGATATACAACACTACTTACCATCGGTTTTGCGCTCATGCTCGGCTATCAGATCATGATGTATTTCTACATCACGCCTGAACTTAATATCGAGCGACTATATGCACCAACTTTCCTGCGCACCTTTGGCTATGCCATCTTCTTCTGTACACTCACCGTGTATCTGGAGGAGTTGATGCCATTCCAGCATTTCTTCATGGGACTTACCATTGCCGGTTTTATCCGAAATGGTGTGGTAGATTCGATTAGCGGAGGTACTTACAGCTATCTGTTGCGCTATCATATTGCCGACAACTTCGCTCGAGTCTTGCCAATCGACCCTTCACAAAGCATTATGCTTTCAGTGAAATACCTCTATGGCACCACCTGCATCATGGGTTGTTTCTTTCTGTTGCTCCTAATGCTATGGCATGTGCAACCCGTTCGCTCTACCCTTAAACATATCCCTTATTGGAACAAACTCGGTCAGGACATGCGAAAAGAATTAGAATCAGAATAGTTTTTTCATACCTGAATAATTATTTAAGGCGATGCTTAAGGTTGTGATAACCTAGGCACCGCCTTTTTGGGCAATAAAACACAAAAATGCGTAATAGTCAGTAGCAAATGATTTTATCAAAAAAAAGAAAATCCACAATAAAGGTTAACGTCTGATGGCCGAATAAAAATTATTTGGTATCTTCGCAATCAGACAATTTATTCACATTACATCTTAAAAATTATGGCAACAAAAGACACCGTTTTAGAAACTATGAAGCAGGCGGGCACTCCTGTGAATGCAGGAAAAATCGCTGAGCTTTCTGGTATTGACCGCAAGGAAGTGGACAAGGCAATGAAAGAACTTAAGGCCGAGGGAGCTATCGTATCTCCTGTACGCTGCAAATGGGAGCCTGCAAAATAATGAATGAGGTAGTCCTCGAAAGAATATAAACAGAAAAAGGCTGGCAGATACGTCTGTCAGCCTTTTCTGTATTATTGATGCTTGATATTGATTTCCCAGAGATCGATGCGGTGAATGAACTCCCGAACAATGCTCTCATCGGCCTTCGGATTCTCCTTGTTGTATTTGTCGAGCCACTGCCGCTGCGCCTCAAAGATATGATAGAAATATTCTTTCTCCTCACGGGGCATGTGGTCGTCGATTTCATCCTCGGTCTCACGGCTGCGGAATCGCTCCACCGCCTGCTTAAAGAGCATGCTCTCGTCGGTTTTCGGACAGTTATGTGCCTGGATGTACTCCAATCCTGCAGCTGAAATTCCATCGAGAATTTGCTGATGAGCCTCGCTCTCATCGAGGTGATCACCAAGGTCTTCGGGGAATCGGGTGTTGCGGATAATCGACGGCAAAGTGAGGCCCTGAAGGATAAGGGTAACGAGAATCACGATGAAGGTGATGTAGAGAATCAGACTTCGATGTGGATATGTTTCGCCGTTGAGCATCAACGGGATAGACAATGCCGATGCAAGTGATACTACACCACGCATACCCGTCCATCCGAGGATGAAAGGCATGCCCTTCGGAGGGATTCGATTGTCGGCCACCGGCATGATGCGGCTCATCAACTGCGTGAAAGGAATGGCGAGAAAGGCAACCGAAATGCGAACCGCCATGAGCAAGGCCGAAATAACAAGTCCGTAGATGGTAGCAGTTACAAAACTGATATGATCGGCAGAAAGTCCGCTCACAATCTCGGGCAGGTCAAGACCTATCAAGATGAACACAAATCCATTGAGCAGGAAGGTGAAATTGCTCCATACATTCTCCCCTTTCACACGCGCCGAGGCGCTCATAAATTCCAGGTCATGATACTTCATCCAGAGCCCGCCGCTCACCACAGCCATCACTCCCGAAGCCTCGAATTCCTCGGCGAGAATATACATGATATAGGGTGCGATGAGGGTGAACACGATGTCGATATTGGTAGTCATCGGCAAGCGCTTGTGCATGAAAATCATAGCGATCGCGCAAACCACTCCTATGCCTACTCCACCAACCACCATCCACACGAACTGTCCTGCAGCCTGATACCACACAAACTGTCCGGTAGCCATCACGATCATGGCAAATCGCACGATAACAAGAGAGCTGGCATCATTGAAGAGACTCTCACCCTCGAGAATGGTCGAGATGCGCTTCGGCACGCTCACGAACTTCATAATTGCCGCAGCACTCACTGCATCCGGCGGAGAGACGATACCTCCAAGCAAGAATCCCAACGTGAGCGAGAAGCCTGGAATGATGCTGTTGGCCACGAACGCCACAGCACAGGCTGTGATGAACACTACGGGGAACGCAAAACTGAAGATGATTCGCCGCCATCGCCATATCTCCTTCCAACTTGCCGCCAGTGCTGCCTCATAAAGCAAAGGCGGAAGGAAAAGAATGAAGATAAGATGCGGATCTATCTGTATGTTAGGCACTTGTGGAACGAAACTCGCCCCAAGTCCAGCCAACACAAGCAATACAGGATAAGCCACCTTTATCTTGTTGCTGAACATGGTTATCAGGGATATAACGATGATTAATGCGATTGAAAAAATAACCAGAGATTCTATCATGCTGCAAAGTTACAACATTTTTCAAATTTCCCAATCATGTTTATTTGGAAAAGCATTAAAATCATAACATTCCGCATTATTTTTCTATCGATTCTATCATTTTCCCTTCTATTCCGCCTCAATTCTCACCAAACTCCATCACGTTTCTTTCAATTTGATAGTGCTCCTTTCTGCATCCTAATCTGGGCATAATTACCGGCTAAAATGCCCATGTTTGGATGGCAATACCCCCCTATTTTCCTCGGAGAGATTACTTCCTGTTTCCAAGTGCAAAGGTACAAAAAAAATCAATACGTTATCCTTTTTTCGCTGAGTTTGTGCATCTCATTGCCTCGAGAAGTAGAGAAATCTTAACTCTTAACGTCTTAACGCACTTTTTACGAAATTCTGCACTTTTATAGCCACCTATTATTATACATGTACCTTATTATATAATTAATATATATATAGTAAATATAGTAAGAAAAATATAGGGAAAAACGAATGCGCAGAAATCGTAAAAAGTGCGTTAAGACGTTAAGAGTTAAGATTTCGATTTCTCGAATGAATGCAGAAATGCTTCCTTTGTGCACTCGAGAAGCTTACCTCTCGAGGCAAATTTTCCTTTAGGTCAGGTGATCAAAAATTAATCGAAACGGTCGTTCGAAATATATTGCAAAAGTTCCTCAACACATTTCGTAGGGACTTTCCAACTGCTTATTTCCCCACATCTAGTTTTTAGTGCCACAACTTGCATTTCCATCTATTGCTGTACGATAACGCCATTGAGGCAGAAAGATAGAGACAGCAATAATTTCCTTATCGGATAACTGCAGAAACTATAAATATTCCCCAAAAATTCAAGGGCATTCCCCTACTAATAACATAACAAAAACAGCGAAATTAAAAGTAAAAAATAATGCTAATCCTAATCAAGCATTTTAACTCTACAAGCGAAAGTTATAGGGGAAAAATTTTGCCAATTCAAGTAAAAGTTGTACCTTTGCATTAGCTTTTAAAAAGCAAAACAAACTCTCAAAATAAGCGAAGTAATAAATTTAAATGCGGATAAAAATGATTAAGACAAAAAACCAAAATCCATTTGAGACAAAAAGCAGCATCAACCTTGAGGCTATCTTTACTGATCTGCTTTCTGTAATAGCAATAGATTTGATACTCACCAACTTATATTTATATTTCTTATAAGTGATTAGGTAAATAAAAAAAGTCTGCTTCTATTTACCGGAAACAGAAGCAGATTTTTATTTATAACTTTTCGATTGCCTTCTTCACAAGATTCTGAAGGTCTTCAATCTCCTTGTCTGGATTCAGGAATATCATACTCCATCCACTCAACTGATAGCTACTGCCCAGTCGCATATCGTTGGTTTTGCCACCACGCAGAAACATGCGAGCCTCCTTCTTGCGACGATTGTAAAAATACTCGATATAGAACTCCTGATCAACAGCCTTGCCAATTCTATCGGCATCCATCGTCTTGTCGAACTCATCAAAATAAAGGGTTGCCTTATAGCGCTGCTCCACAATCTTGAAATAGGTCTTATAGCCATTCTGCTCGCCATTGTTCTTCCATCCCACAAAGGTGCGTCCACGGAACTTCAGCATCTTCACAAACTCGAGTGCCTGCTCCTTGTCGAGCTCTATATAAGCCGACTTGTCGTAGTCGAGCGAGTAAACCTCGAGATAAATCCGCTTACCCGCCCCCTGCGAGTCGCTGCCCTCATAATCGGAATATTTGGCCGACACCTCGATTTTGAAATCACGGTTGAAAGCCTCGGAATGATATTTCTCAATAAAATCCTGCGCCTTTACCCCACCAAGAATAAAAGTAAGAAGCATGAAAACTAATGCGATTCTCTTCATAGCATAATGTTTTTGAAATTCTTTATATTTTATACGGCAAATATAAAAATTTCTTTTCAAATATGCAACTAAAGTAACGGCAAAAATATCATCGCCCCACCAATAAGCAGGTAGATAATCGCATAAGGCAGCGCCTTGCGGATGATTTCGCCATCCTGTCCCTCCATGCCACACGATGCAGTGGCTATGGCGATGCTCTGCGGACTTATGATCTTGCCACCCGTAGCGCCCGTAGTGTTCCCGGCTGCCAGCCAGTTGGTTTCGTTGCCACTCACCCCGAAGAAGGTGGAAGAATGTGTCAACCCAAGCTGTCCGGCCACATTCGCCTGAAGCTTTCCAAAGAGGATGTTTGATGAGGTGTCACTACCCGTAACGAAAGTGCCGATACCACCAATCAATGGGGCGAAGAATGGATAGAAACTGCCCGTCATCGCAACCAAGCCGGAGGCGATAGCAGAGATCATTCCGAAGTAATTCATCACCGACGACATCGCAATGAGACAAATGATGGTGATGATGGTATTCCGAAGATTCACGGTTGTCCGGGCAAGAATCGCCATCAACCTCTGCGGAGAAAGCCCCTGTATCAAACCGCCAATGGTGGCACCCAGGAAGAGCATCAAGCCCGCATTGCTTATCCAGCCGAACTTAAAGGTAGAGCCGATGACCGGCAGATGAAGCTCGGTTACAAGATGACTCTTGAGGAAGCCGTTGATGGCTGGGAAGAGAGCACCCGAGAGAAGAATGAACACCAATATAAACAGGTAGACACTCCAGGCGCGGAAGGTTTCTCCAAAACCGAAGGATGCAGGAGCAGCATCGATTTCCATCGACCGGCCATCGGTGGTGAGCACTGCAGCCTTCTTGCGTACGAACAGTTTCGCATAGACGATGATCGAGACGATGGCAGCCAGCGAACCGAGGATGGCTGGAGTCTCGGCACCCAGGAAACGCGCACAGATATATTGTGTAGCCAGCGAGAAGCCACCCGTCCAGAGCGTGAGAGTTACATTCTTCACAATCGCCTTGCGATCGGTAATCATCAGGATAACAAACGGCATCAGGAAGAAAAGCGGAGCAAGCTGCACAACCGTGAGCGCAGCCACCTCGCACACCATCTCGGCCGGTGCAGCACCACCCGGAGTAATCTCGTTGCAAAGTGTGGTAACAGGGATGCCCACAGCGCCGAATGCCACAGGAACACTATTGGCCAAGAGCGAAACCAAAGCCGAGAACATCGGCTTGAAACCAAGTCCGATGAGAATAGCAGCAGGAATTGCCACCGCAGTGCCGAAGCCCGCCATACCCTCGAGGAGCCCACCAAAGCCCCACACGAGAATAAGCACCAGAATACCCTTATCATCGGAAATCGAAGTAAATTGTCGCTTAATCGTCTCGATTTCCTTGCTCTCCACCAATATATTATAGCTGTAGATGGCCATCAGTATCACGATGAGAATCGGGAAAATCGCCTTCAGCGTTCCCTCGACGAGCGCCCAGAGCGCAATGCCAGCAACACTCTCCCCTGCCAGCTTCTCGGGAAGCATGCCAAGCGAAGGCACCACCAGAATACCAAGCAACACAGTAACCACGATAGTGATGAGCGCACTCTTGAAGCCAGGCATCTTGAAGCCCATCATGAGCACAAACAACAACAAAATAGGAATAATCGAAATAATAAGTGCCATAAGCGAATAAAACTTTTCTGAATATATAATATAAGGAGACAAGGCTCCAATTGTATAAATAAATGTATATCTTATTAGATACCCCGACAAATATAATAAAAGGAAAAGCAAGTATTGTCAAGATTTCAGTAAATATGAAGAAAAAACGCATTTTTTGAAAAATATTCCTAGAAAAATTTGGTGGTTTAAAAATAAAGTGCTACTTTTGCACTCGCATTTGAGAACAATGCTTGGCAACTCGGAAACGAGCCCTGACTGGAAGGATGGGTGAGTGGCTGAAACCACCAGTTTGCTAAACTGACGTGCGGGTTACCGTACCGGGGGTTCGA
>CAJOPE010000148.1 GCA_905236815.1 uncultured Prevotella sp.
ATCATAAGATTAACTATGGAGGAACTTTCTAAAATGCTTTTATTTGGTTTCATCTGTACTTGTAGATGCCACATGAAGTGGAAATCCGCCCCCTCTTAACATCGACAGATGATATTATTGGGATTAAATCTTCATTTCTGCTCTTTAGCTTGACGAAGGACGGAAGGAGACTTCGTCTGCCTAGAGGCAGATTATAGTCTGCCTTAAGACCGATAATAGTCTGCCTCTAGGCAGACTTTCCAATAACTATGGTTTTGATGCCTCATATATACCTTCTCAGCACTTAATAATGCCCATTTCAGAAATGACATAAGTCAGCTGACTTTATAGCTACCTGACATTTTCATGAGTTAGCACTCATGTAAAACAAAAAGTTCCTCCATAGTTAAGATGATGTATTTCAATTACTTAGCTTAAAAGATGGAGGAACTTTTTTAAATGTTTTTATTTTTGTATAGGTGATGATGCGCCTAAATTATCCATACGAAGATTAAGTAAGCACTGAATTAATTCCGCCAACAAGTCTTATATGATATATTCTCCTTTTGCTTGTAGATACTTCAATGAGGGATCTTTTTTTGTCTCTCCCCCCACAAGTGGCGGAGAAATGCTGTACAATAGCCTTTTGGTGTATCCTCGAATGTAGGAAATAATCTTTTTACGAATTATCCTGGTTAATAAAATAGGGGAATATTTCATATAGTTCCTTTAAACTTGATTTATTGTCCTAGCCTAAATGATTCTTAGGAAAACTTTATCATACTTTTTTCCGCTCGCGCGAGAGATTGAGAGTGAGTATGCTACAAGGTAAAGCAGCAAAGCTAATTATTATAGCAGATAAAGCTTGATCGTAGCATACCCTCTCCTTTATCTTCCCGACAAGTGGGGAAGAAATGTTGTACAATATCCTTTTGATGCACCCTCAAATGAGGAAAATAATCTTTTTATGAATTAACTTACCCATTACAGCGAAGAATATAGATGCCTGCAGATGTATATACCAGCAAAGAGATAGAAAATGGGAAGACATAAAAAAGGGGCGACTCAAGGCCGCCCCAACCAACACAAAAACTAAACTAGACTTAACTAAACTAAATGAAGATTTTCACAAACCCTACATTTGTCAGTTGCAAATATATAACAATTTTCTCAAATGTCGTGTCAAAAATATCGAAAATCTTATTATTTAATCGATAAATCCTATAATTTTATAGTTTTATTTAATAAATAATTGTCGAGTAGCACCATTGCGGCCATTGCTTCTACCACAGGAACGGCTCTTGGTAACACACAAGGATCATGTCGACCACGAGCTGTAAGCTTGGTAGCCTTGCCTTCGATATCCACAGTTTCCTGTTCTCTCAGCAGAGTTGCCACTGGTTTGAACGCCACTCTGAAGTAAATATCCTGTCCATTGCTGATGCCACCTTGGATGCCACCGCTATGATTGGTTTTGGTGGATAAGTTCTCGAGGTTGTCAGAGGGAAGGAAAACATCATTCTGCTCACTTCCTCTTGCTGTAACTCCATCGAAGCCCTCACCATACTCAAAGCCCTTCACGGCGTTGATGCCGAGCATTGCAGCACCCAGCTGAGCGTGAAGCTTGTCGAATTCAGGCTCTCCTAGACCGACAGGGCATCCCTTGATCACGCAAGTGATGATGCCGCCGATAGTATCGCCCTCCTTTTTCACTTCAGCGATGAGATCTTCCATCTCCTTCGCCTTCTGCTGGTCGGGACAACGTACGATATTGTCTTCTATTGTAGAGAGGTCATACTTATGGTAATCGCGCTCCAGAGCGATGCTGCCCACCTGCGAGGTATAAGCTGTGATGCTCACGCCCAACTGCTTGAGGGCAAGTTTAGCCAGGGCGCCCCCCACACATCTAGCGATAGTGATGCGCGCAGAAGAGCGTCCACCTCCGCGGTGATCTCGGATGCCATACTTATTATAATAGGTATAGTCGGCATGAGAAGGGCGGAAAAGATAACGCATGTTATCATAGTCATTGGAGTGCTGATTTGTGTTTCTCACCTCAAAGGCGATAGGAGTGCCCGTAGATTTACCCTCGAACACACCACTCAGGAACTCCACCTTGTCGGCTTCCTTTCTTCCTGTAGTGATATGGCTTTGTCCAGGGCGGCGTCTGTCGAGTTCACTCTGAATGAATTCCTCATCGATTTCGATACCGGCAGGGAATCCATCAACGACACCACCTACAGCGATACCATGGCTCTCGCCAAACGATGTGAGTGTAAACACATTGCCAAAAGTATTTCTCATTTTAGTTTATGGTTTTAGTCAGTCTATAATAAAATCTCTCTAATAATAGGGGATGGGCAATTACTTGCCGCATCCACATTCGCCGTCGCCGCAGTTGCAGCCATCCTCGCCGCAGTTGCCACCGCAGTTACCGCCACACTGATGGCTGTTCATCTCGTTGATATAGGCAGCAACCTGCTCGTTGCTTGCTTCAGCACTTTCGAGAATGCTACCGCAGAAGCGGAGAGTCTTGCCAGCGAGAGGGTGGTTGAGGTCGATCTTTACTGATTCGGCGCCGATCTCGATCACCTTACCATTGAAGCGATCACCCTCAGCATTCTGAAGAGGGATGATAGCGCCCACCTGGATGTGCTCATCATCGAACTTGCCGTCGATCTCAAAAATCTTCTTGTCAACATCAGTTACATACTCATCCATGAACTCGCCATAAGCCTGCTCTGGAGTAAGGTCGAACTGAAACTTATCACCCTTGTTAAGAGGAGTAACCTCATTCTCGAATGCCTCAAGCGCGATGCCAAGACCACTGATGAAGTCGAAAGGGCGACCTTCCTGTGTCTGCTCGATCAGATCAGACTTTCCGTCTGTGACGTCATACAAGCTGTAGGATACAGCGATGTACTTATTGGTTTTCTTATCCATTTTACCTTATTATATAATGTATTGGTTGCAAAGATACTACTTTTTCTTGAAAATCCACTATAAACCTCCAAAAACCTTGATATAAGTCAATTCGTGTTGAAAAACATACTGTGTTCGCACACAAACTCTTGATTTATATCAAGAAAGCGGGTATTTCTTACACTTTTCAATAAAAAAGTCTTGATTGGTTTCAAATTTCATCGTATCTTTGCAATGTCAAAAGACAAAAGGATAAATAAAACACAGAGCCAAATTATTTATTCGATAAGTTTGGCTCAAGGATAAACAATTTAAAGGTAAAAAGATTATGAAGAAGATTATTTTGATGGCTGTAGCAATGCTCAGCATGACAACAGCAACATTCGCAGCAGAGAACGAGAACGAGGCAGTAGCTGCTACTTACAGCATGAACATCAATCTTGGTGCACTTGCAGGTGCTCTCGATATGAACATCGACCAGGTTGAAGCTGCAGAGGATATCAACAAGAGTTTCTCAGCTGACTTGATGAACGCAGGTTCTGTATCAAATGCAGAGGAGCGTCAGGATCTTGTTAAGAAGGCTATCGACAAGAACCTCAAGTATATGCACTACATCCTTAGCAACGATCAGTATCGCAAGTATGTAATGCTTCTCAACACCACTCTTAACAACCGTGGTTTGAACAAGTAATATTTGACATTCGCAAAATATACTCAAGCAAGATAAGGGAAAGAGCCGTAGGTCTAGTGATAGATTTACGGCTTTTTTTTGTTGTTTTATTTTTCATATCACCTTTTTTTCCTATATTTGTGATATGAAAAAGTTGATTCTCAGTTTATTGCTATATATGGCGGCTGCTTTTCCGGCAGTAAGCCAGAATTTCAGCAAGCTCTCTCCAAGTTTGCGCCGCTATTGTCTGGAAGGTTCTCCATCGCTAAGCAGGGCGAAACCGAACAATCCTTCTTTCTCGACAAGAGCCACTGGCTTTATCAAGTTGGAAGGCGATGCCTCGAAGATCTTCAGAGAGAATGGGGTTCGCGAGTTGGCCCGCTTTGGCGATATCTATATTGCAAGTTTTCCATTAGGCCGAGTTCCTGCCCTTTCCCTTCATCCTCAGGTGCGAAGGATTGAGTCTGAGGGAAGAAATCACATCACGATGGATTCCACGGCAATGCAGGTAAATGCCCTTCCTGTTTATCAGGGGGTGAATTTCCCTCACGGCTATACCGGCAAGGGTGTGGTTGTGGGCGTTATGGATATCGGCTTCGACCTTACCCATCCCAATTTCTATGATTCCACGGCGAGCCACTATCGCATCAAGGCCCTTTGGGATCAGCTCTCGCTCGACACTATCGGTTCTCGGCTTTATGTGGGCCGAGATTATCGGGGCGAAGAGGCTCTGCTTACCTTGAAGCATAGCAGAGACGGTGCCAGTCAGACGCATGGCACCCACACTACTGGTATTGCTGCAGGAAGTGGCTTCACCTCCCCTTATCGCGGTATGGCCTTCGAGAGCGACATCTGCTTGGTGGCAAATGCTACCGGCAACAATGCTGCGCTTATCGATTCGGCCGATCTTGAGAAGTTCAATTATGCCACCGATGCCTTGGGTTTCAAATATATCTTCGATTATGCCAAATCGGTGGGCAAACCTTGCGTTATCAATTTCAGCGAAGGCAGCAATATGGATTTCGAGGGTTACGACCAGCTATATTATGCCATTCTCGACTCCCTAACCGGTCCAGGTCGAATCATTGTTTCCTCGGCTGGAAATGATGGAAACCAACACAACTACTACCATAAAGTGCCAGGTAGTGCCGATTCAAAGATAATTCTATATCCAGATAACAAAAAGTCCTATCTTACATTGAAATCGGCCGATGCCTTCCGCATCGATACTTTAATCAGCACAAGAAAATTGCTGACTTTGCCAGATTCTCTTTATCGGGGAACCATCAACGATTACAAGGTGGCGATAAAAGCCTATCCATCGAGTCTGAATCCAAAGGAAATCTGCTACGATCTGGCTTTCACCGATATAAATAGTTCCGTAGCCCTTGATTTGCAAAATGAGAATGGGGTAGAAGCCGATATTGAGGGATTCATAGTGAAAGGCTCAATGTCGTCAGTCATGCCAGGGGAGATGGATAATTCGCATAGTGTGAACTCTCCATCGAGTGCTCCAAGTGTGATTTGTGTGGGAGCTACCGGCTATCGTGAGGGCTATCTCAACTACAAGGGCGATTGGATGTATTATCCGAACGGAACTGATGGTGAGCGATGCGGCTACTCGTCGGTGGGCCCTACTTTCGATGGTCGCATCAAGCCGGATGTGATGGCGCCAGGACAGAATATTATTTCCAGCTATAGCAGCTTTTATATTGAGAACAATGCGGGAGCCCACGATGTGCTTAGCGATGTGGAGCATTTCGATTTCAAGGGTCGCACCTATGCGTGGAATGCCAATGGCGGTACTTCGATGGCGTCGCCGGTGGTGGCTGGAGCCATCGCCTTGTGGTTGCAGGCGAATCCGAATCTCACCCCTTCTGATATTCTCGATATTTTCAGCAAGACCTGCACCCATTATGATCAATCGTTGAGCTATCCGAATAATCAATATGGCTATGGCCAGATTGATGTGGCGGCTGGTTTGAAGATGGTGGCAGATGGGGTAGAGACCATTCGGGAGATGCCGGCTGAATCTTCTGAAGTTCGGAAGGTGATGGGACGAGATGGACATATCTATATCCTGAAAGGAAACCAGAAATATAGTTTGTTGGGAACGATGAGCTATTCCAACTAGGTTAGGAATGATCGTCCATTATTAATCACTAATAATAGGTATTGCGAGATTCTGAAATTTGTTCTACCTTTGCAATCGTAACTAGAAAAGGTATGAATAAACTTTTTAGATCTTGTTCGCTAAAATAATTCATAATGTTTTTGTATAATATGCATAAGCCTTGCTGAGAAGCAGGGCTTATGTGTTTGTGTATCAGATATGATAAATACAGTTTTAAAGATTGCTTTATAAATTTATCCGATATTTTTCTGTGTAAATGCATGGGTGTAAGAAAAAGTTATTATCTTTGTGGCTATATATGAATCCTTCTAAATTGACAATACGATGAAGAAACAAGCAGCAATCTATGGAGTAGTACTAGCAGCAGGCTTATTCTGCAGTAGTTGTGATACCCCTCGTATGGCCGATAGTCACGTTCAGACCTTAATGGAGGCAGTGCGGGATAGTGCTTATGATGCCAATCTTGCAGAAACTCCTCTGCAGATGCAGAAGCAGAACCATTTTGGCTGGCAACTTTTCCAGAAGATAGCTGCCAAACATCCGAAGGAGAGCCAGTTTTTCTCGCCGTTGGGAGCCATTTATTCGCTCAATATTCTAAATGAGGGGGCATCGGGAAAGACACGCGAGGAGATCAATAAGGCGATGGATATCACCGAACAGGATCGTGCGGATATCAATAAGCTGAGCCGGAATGAGATGATTATGCTGGCTCAGAATGTTTCTAAAGTTGAAAATTACACAAGAGAGCAATCTTGTCTTCGGGTTGTCAATGCGATGATTTTGAAGGATACAGCCTCCTTGAACGAGGATTGCTGTCAGCAGTTAGAGTTGAATTATTTCTTAGGAATTATGTCGGCCAAAACTGATTTGCAGAAGCAAGTGGATGAATGGTGTATGCTTCAAACAGACAGTATGATTCAGCATTTGTCGGTTCCTTCATCTTCGTCAGATTTAAAGGCGATCTTATTATCAGCCAATCGCTTTCATGGAATTTGGGAAGAGAAATTCGATGCGAGCAATACCAAGCGGGAACCTTTTAAAAAAGGGAATAGCAAAGAGGTTGATATGATGAATCTTGAAACTATGGGTGGTTTCTTTGGAATAGCCGAGAAACCTGATTTCCGTATGCTGAATATGATGTATAAGGGTGGGGGCTATATCTATATATTGGTTCCAAAGAAGCAGGATGGACTGGATGAATTGATCCATAAGATGCGTTATGGAGAATTTAGTTCGGCTGCAGAAAAGTTCAAATATTATGATAAGACTTATTTGAAGGTTCCTAAGTTTAAAGTGGATAGGGAATACGATTTAGGTGAACCTTTTAAGGAGCTGGGAATAGCGAGTCCTTTCTCGGATACAGAGGCTGATTTTAGTCGATTATCAAAAGAGAAACTTAGCATAGGTCAAATTCTTCAGAAGTCTTCTGTGGAATTTGCAGAAGAAGGAACAGAGGCATCTTCGGTAACTACGACCGCTATGCTTGCTAGGGACATGGATGAGCCGCAACCAAAGCCAACGGTAGGCTATTTCTATGCCGATTCCCCTTTCCTCTATCTCATTTATAGTTCCACAGGCAAACTTTGCTATATCGGCACCTATTATGGAGACAAAAAGGCTGATGCTCAAAGATAAGCAATTTAACCCTAGTATGGTAGGGTGCTCAAATGTTGGCAGGAGATGGTAACTCCAGCCTTGCAAGGGCTGTAATTACTTTTCCTACAACTTTTGAGCACTTCTCCCTCGCTTGCGGGGGAGACCAAAGAGAGGGAATTCCATGAGATTAAGCAGCAAAGCTATTTAAAAATTAGCCAATAAACTTGCTCGTGGCATACCCTCTCTCAATCTCCCCCACGAGTGGGGGAGAATCTATGGGGTAAATTTTTCGGCTTGCAATAGTATTGTCTTTTTTTTATCGAGCTTAGAGAGCTTCACTATTCAATCTTCAATTCTCAAGGGTGAGATACAATGAAATAGTCGGGATTTTTCGAGTCTAATCTTACCTTATGATTTGTATCCAGAAAAAGTGGAGTAGTTGGGAAACTCTTAAGTTTTCCATCTTCCAGCAGATAGTATTTTTTGTTCGATTCCACATAAGGATTCCGTCTTCCACAATTGATGAAACAAGGTATGAATCCGTTAAATGAAGTAATGGATATCTCTTTGCTAATAGCGTCTATTGGGCCGTTATTGATATCCGATAGGTGGAAGGTTCTCAACAATGTTCCTTCCTCTACAGAATAGGTGGTATAATAAACATTGCCCTCCGTGTCTATCGCAGCATCAGAAGTAGATTTGTTGATAGTTGTCAATTTGCTTGTCTTCGAATCAAATATATATAATCCATATCTTATTTGTATTATATAAAAATTTTTCCATTTGAAAATATTGGCAAGCTGACCTTCCAATTCCTGCGAAGGAAGATTGTGAGTCAAGACTAGCGTTTTGTCGTTGTTGCGGCAAAAATAGAGTAGGGCCTTATCTTCACTTTCATTGCTGTAGTTTTCGACCACCAATAGTTCGTTGCCCTGAATATGAAAATCTTGGATTTCATATTTTCCACAATATACCACCGAGTCCTTGAAGGAATGATCCTTAAAGTGAAGCAGATGAATTTTGTTCGCTAGATTATAATAGATATCCTCTCCACTTACAAACGCATTGTTTCCATCCAGGCAACTATCCTTCATGTTGGTTGTATTCAGCAGATGTATTTCCTGCTCCTTGCATTCGCAATCGACATTGGTGCTATAGACCACCAAGGAGCCGATAGTGCCCCTATATTTGCCTTGAATCCTCTTTTCGATAGCGTGAGAGGTGCAAGCAAGCGATAGCAGTAAAGTAAATATCAGGAATATTTTCTTCATGTTTTTCTTCGATTTATAGTATATCGAATGCAAAGATAATAGAAAACTTAAAACAAGCAAACTATTTACCGATGAATTTTATAAATACGTAACTAGCCTATTTAGCATCCCTAACTAGCCTGTTTAGCACCCTTAGGTGGCCTACTTAGCCTGGATGATTAGGTGTGTTAGTAGTTTATAAATATTTACAATCGTTATAAGTCGATAAATTTAGAAAAGACTGAAAGACTGAAAGACTGAAAGACTGAAAGACTGATTAAGCTTTTTCAATTGTGTAGAGGTGAAGAAAGAGGAAGAAATATTTATTATTTATAAATATTTATATTATATATATTATATATAAAATATATATAATATATATAATATAAAAAGTCAGTCCTTCCATTTTAGTGTGCAATTGCAAAAGGCTTAATCAGTCTTTCAGTCTTTCAGTCTTTCAGTCTTTTGTGGATTTTTCTAAATTCTGTGTTTTAGAAGAAACTTTACTTATTAGGTCTGTTGATGATATTAATATACCTTACTTCCCTGTACTCGGGTTAGAAAGCAAAAGTAGACATTTCTGAAAGAAATACGCATTTTCGACAAAGAAGTGTTAAATAACTGTTAATTAATTTGCTATCCTATGAGATTCTTTCTAACTTTGCATCAGCGAATGAAAACAAGAAAACACCATGAATAGAATCCATCTATATATACTTTTGCTACTGCTTTGCCTTTCCTCAGCCACCTTCGCTCAGGAGAACAAAAACCGGTTGTCGTACTCGCAACTGATGAATTTCCTCGAAGTCGATTCCATCGACTTTCAGCAGAAGGAAATAGAACATAAAGCCCAAAAGGGCGATGCTAAGGCAATGGAGGAGCTCGGACTCTACTATCTCGATATCCATAACCAGAAAGAGGCTGAGAGATGGCTTCTGAAATCTTTCAAGAAAGGCAATCAGCGAGCAGCCACCATCCTCGGACTTAAGAACTATATTGATGGCGATGGCAGCAAGTCGGTAGAATGGTATCTCAAAGCACCCGACGATCCCGTAGCCAACTATCTGCTGGCAATGGCCTATCTCGACAGCGAACTTCCGCAATATGATGCCGCAAAGGGAATCGCATACCTTAAGAAATCGCTGCAGCAAGACTTCCCTAACGCCTACTGGTATATGGGCAATGTACTTCAGTTTGGAGAGTTTGGCGAAAAAGTAGATTTGAAAAAAGCCGTAGAGTATTATGCGAATGCAGCCAGTGCGGGGCTGTCGGATGCACAGCTGTCGTTGGGCGAGTGCTACGCAAGCGGCAAGGGAGTGGAAAGAAACGATCAGCTCGCATTCTACTGGGTGCAGAAAGCGGCCGAACAGGAGGAACCGGATGCCCTGGCAACGCTGGGCGCTTTCTATCACGATGGAATTGGCGTGAAAGTGGATATGGAGAAAGCCTATCGGCTGGTGTGCAAGGCCGATTTGATGGAGTCGGAGAAAGGAAGATTCAACAAGGCTATCTTTATGATAGAGGGCGCTGGAACAGAAGTCGATGAGCCCCATGGTGTGCAGATACTGAAGCCTTATGCCGACGACGGCGATGACACGGCCCTATATTATCTGGCTCGGGCATATCTATCCGAGGAAGGTGTGCCGGCCGATTACGAGAAAGCGCTGAAATATGCTAACGCATCGGCAGAGAAGGGCAATGAGGATGCCGTAAAACTCCTGGCTGCTATGTATATGAATGGTGAGGGGGTGGAAAAGAATGTCGCCAAGGCAGAGGAGATTCTGCAGAATGCCATCGATCGCGATTCTACAGAATTCTCGCTTAGATATATGCTGGTGGAAATGCTTGTGGACAAATGCCTTAAGGATGCCGGACAGGATGTGGAAAATTTGGGCGAAAAGGTGGATGTAAAGCGTATCGAAAAACTTCTGGAGCCATGTATGGAGGCGGGCGACCTGCCTGCAATCTGCAGTTATGTTGGTTTGAAGATGATGTCGAGAAAATTTCAGGAGGCTTATGATTTGCTGAAGCGTTTAGAGGATAAAAGCAAGGCAAAGGGGGATAGTACCTTTTTAAAGCTTGCTGGCGGTATGTACTACGCCTTAGTGAACCACTTGGTAGAGAATGACACAAAGGAAAATATAGCGTTGGCAACCAGAATTGCCGACGATGGAAATGCCACAGTTGAGTTTATGCTTGGCGGCTATTACTATCGCAAGAAGAACATGAAGCTTGCCAGGGAGTTCTATCGCCGTGCGGCAAAGCATGGCAACAAGGATGCAGAGGTGGAACTGAAATATCTCGAGGAGTAGAAAATGCTGGCTCAAAGTATGGGCAATTATTCCTGATGGAGCACTCCATTTTTTGCTGCTAAACTAGCTAGTTTTAATCTTTTTTGGGAAAATTGTTGCACATTTGCAAAATAACCTTTACTTTTGCACAGAAATTTATAATGACATATACAATGAAGAATTTTAAATCGATTATTTTAGCCGCTTTTGCCGCTATCGTATTGGCATCTTGCGGTACATCAGAGAAAGTTCCTCTCACTGGTCGTAGTCACCGTATCGGTGTTTCTGATGAGCAGATTCTTAGTCTTTCTAATGAGGAATATAGCAAGTATATGGCTTCTGCAAAGAAGTCTACCAACTCTACCAATACTGCGATGGTAACTCGCGTGGGCAAGAAGCTTGCCACTGCTGTAGAGACCTATCTCAAGAATAACGGTTATTCCAGCGAACTGAAGAACTTCCAGTGGGAGTTCAACCTTGTGCAGGATAAGAGCGTGAATGCCTTCTGTATGCCTGGCGGTAAGATCGTGGTTTACGAGGGCTTGCTCCCTTACACACAGAACGAAACCGGTCTGGCTATCGTTCTCGGTCATGAAATCGCTCACGCAGTAGCAAAGCATAGTGCCGAGCAGCTCACCAAGCAGCAGAATCAGAGTACAGGTATCAACGTGGGTGCCGGCATCCTCGGTGCCATCACAGGCAATACAGAGACCGCTCAGCTTGCTGGTCAGGTGGCAAGCACCTACTTCTCTTTCCGCAACTTGAAATACAGCCGCGACAATGAGTTGGAGGCCGACCATATGGGTTTGGTATTTGCTGCAATGGCAGGATACGATCCTGCACAGGCTATCCCGTTCTGGCAGCGCATGAGTGCCAACAGCACTAACAACAGCGATTTCTTCAGCGATCACCCAAGCGACGCTAAGCGTATTGCAGCTCTTCAACAGGTAATGCCTGAGGCTCAAAAGTATTACGATGCAACCAAGAAGACTACAACTACTACCAAGAAGACAACAACTAAGAAGAAGACTTCTAAGAAGAAGTAAAAAGCTTCGCCCCAAGCCACTTGCAAAGGGGAGCCTCCCCAAGTCCCTCCCAAGGGGGGATGTTTTTAAGGGAGATATAATTGCGAAAGGTATTCTATATAGCTGATTAGGCTTATGGAATACCTTTTTTTTTATTGGTGCTTATAATTCAGGCTAATTAATTCATAGGTTTTTACCATACTGCTTCTCCCTCGCTTGCGGGAGAGATGGAGAGAAGTATATGCTATAGCTTGGTTTTCGTTTAAAAGATATATGCAGCCTTTCTCCCCTGCTTGCGGGGGAGACCAAAGAGAGGGTATGCCACGAGCAAAGTTTATTTGCTAATAATAATAATCTTTGCTGGATAATTTTGTGGCATACCCTCTCTCCATCTCCCCCACGAGTGGGGGAGAAGTATATGCTATAGCTTGGTTTTCGTTTAAATGATATATGCAGCCTTTCTCCCCTGCTTGCGGGGGAGACCAAAGAGAGGGTATGCCACGAGCAAGGTTTATTTGCTAATAATTATAATCTTTGCTGGATAATTTTGTGGCATACCCTCTCTCCATCTCCCCCACAAGTTGGGGAGAAGTATATGCTATAGCTTGGTTTTCGTTTAAATGATATATGCAGCCTTTCTCCCCTGCTTGCGGGGGAGATCAAAGAGAGGGTATGCCACGAGCAAAGTTTATTTGCCGATATCTTTGAACGAATAATCCAAACTTCAGCATCGAATGCAAAGAAATGAGCGTTTTTTCTTGCATTTCTAAATATTATTTATTAATTTTACCATCGAATAAATTAATGAGAACTGAATTACTATGATAGATTACATCACACAGAATTTATGGCTCCTTTGGACCATCGTAACATTTGTTTGTCTCACCCTCGAGCTCACCTCGGGCGATTTCTATGTAACCTGCTTTGCCATCGGCGCAGTAGTGAGTATTCCTGCAGCCCTCATCGGTCTGCCTTTCTGGGTACAGGTAGTGGTATGGGCCATCGCCTCCATCGTTAGCATCTTGCTCATTCGTCCACAGCTGGTGAAGCGACTCCATGAGGGAGGCGAGGAGAGAGTGAGCAATGCCGATGCCCTCATCGGAAGAATCGGACAGGTGATAGAGCCTATCGAAGCCGGAAATGCTGGCTATGTAAAGGTGGATGGCGATAACTGGAAAGCCGTTGCCGGGAACGAGGAGACAATAAGAAAAGGTGAGAAGGTGAGAATCGTCGCAAGAGATTCCATCATCGTAACCGTAGAGCGAATATAATTTTAATTCTATAAATCATGTTTTTAACTTACGTACTAATAGCTATTGTCGTCTTGGTACTTATATTTGTCAAGATGGCCATTGTGATCATTCCACAGAGTGAAACAAAAATTATTGAGCGCTTGGGTAAGTATTTCGCTACCCTGAAGCCAGGTATCAACATCATCGTGCCTTTCGTCGATCATGCCAAGGAAATCGTGGCAGTAAGCCGTGGCCGCTATACCTATACTAATACCATCGACCTTCGTGAGCAGGTTTACGATTTCGACCGTCAGAACGTTATCACCAAGGATAACATCCAGATGGAAATCAATGCATTGCTCTATTTCCAGATCGTAGATCCTTTCAAGGCTGTATATGAAATCAACAATCTGCCAAATGCTATCGAGAAGCTCACACAGACCACCCTTCGTAATATCATCGGTGAGATGGAGCTCGACCAGACTTTGACCAGCCGCGATACCATCAATACCAAACTGCGTGGTGTGCTCGACGATGCCACCGATAAATGGGGTGTGAAGGTAAACCGCGTTGAGTTACAGGATATTATCCCTCCACAGAGCGTGCTCCAGGCCATGGAGAAGCAGATGCAGGCTGAGCGCGACAAACGTGCCACCATCCTCACCAGCGAGGGTAATAAGCAGGCTCAGATCTTGAAATCAGAGGGTGAGAAGGCTGCCACCATCAACCGTGCCGAGGCTGATAAGCAGCAGGCTATCCTTCGTGCCGAGGGTGAGGCAACCGCCCGCATCCGTAAGGCCGAGGCCGAGGCTCAGGCTATTGATCGCATCACCGCAGCAGTAGGCAAGAGCTCTAATCCTGCCAACTATCTGCTTGCCAAGAACTATATCCAGATGATGGAGCAGGTGGCAAGTGGCGACAAGGCCAAGACCGTATTCCTGCCATACGAGGCAAGCAACTTGATGGGCTCTATCGGAGGCATCAAGGAATTGTTTAAGGGCGAATAGGGAAGATTGAAAGAATTCTTGAATTTTTCAATTCCTGAATTATCTAGCTTGGATAATTCATAGAAAAAATTATTCCACTGCTTCTTCCCCATTCGTGGGGGAGATTGAGAGGGTATGCCACGAGCAAGTTTTATTGGCTAATATCTAATTAGCTTTGCTGCTTAATCTTGTGGCATACCCTTTTATATAACAAGTTATATTATCTTTTTTATTTGTAGATACAACAACGGGAACTCTCTCTTATCCCTCCCACGAGTGGGCGAGAAGATTTTTTAATCACTCTTTTTTAATCACTCTTAAGAATGATAACCATGAATTTCCAGGCTAGGTTATATGAGATACAATTCTTGAATTTTATGAGATATCTCATTTTTTTTGTCTTATTATTATTTCAATCGTCATTTTTTAGTATTTTTGCATCATAAAAATAAATGTAAGATGAATATAGCAATAGTTTGTGGTGCTCGCCCTAACTTTATTAAGGTAGCGCCAATCCTTCGCAAGGCAAAGAATTTTGAATCTCTCAATATAGCACTTGTTTATACCGGTAGGGAGGACGACCCCACTTTAGAGGGCTCCCTCTTCGACGATCTTGGCATTCAGCGCCCTGATGAGTTCCTCGGTTGTGATAAGGAAAATCTCAACGAGCTCACCGGTCAGGTGATGGCCGAGTTTGAGATCTATCTCCAGAGCCATCCAACCGATACCGTAGTGGTTGTCGACGATCTCGCCTCCACCATGGCCATAGCCATTGTAACCAAGAAACAGGGCATCCGTCTGGCCCATATCGCCGCAGGAACCCGCAGCTTCGATATCACCATGCCAAAGGAAATCAACCGATTGGTGATCGATGGTCTGAGCGATATCCTTTTCACGGCTGGTATCAGCAATAACTCCATCGCCAACAAGGAGGGTGCCGAGCTCTCAAAAGTATATATGGTGGGCAATATCCTGATGGACAACCTTCGTGATAATCACGACATAATAGCAGCAGCAAAATTGCCTTCCGAGGTAGAGGGATATCTAAATACCGAAGAGGGCAGGGCGAAATATCTCGTTTTCACCCTCAACCGTAAGGCGCTGATAGCCGATAAGGAGAACCTTTATCAGATGCTTTCACAGATGATAGCCGTAGCAGGAGATATGCCAATTATCGCCCCAATGCGAAAGTCGGCAATGGAAACCATTGTAAGCCTCGGTTTGCATCGAGGTCTCGACCTGCATAATTTCCATATTGTAGAGCCTTTAGGTTATCTCGAGTTCAGCAATCTCACCGCTAATGCCTCAGGAATCATCACCGATAGCGGAAATGTGGCCGAGGAGGCCTCTTTCAACCAGGTGCCTTGTATCACCCTCAATAGCTATACAGAGCACGAGGAGACCGTAAAAGTGGGAACAAACGTGCTGGTAGGAGAGGACCCTGCTCAGCTGGCTGCAGCTACAGCCGATATGGTGAAGGGAAATTGGAAAAAGAGTGCCCTTCCAGATCGATGGGATGGAAGAACTGCAGAGCGTATCTTGCAGATACTTGCCTAGAGAAAGCGTATTTGCAAGAGTAGCAATTTTCAATGCCTTTGATAGAGGATGCATTTGTGACCAGCAATTCTCAATGCCTTTAATAGCGGCATTTGTGAGCAGCAATTATATAGCAGCATTTCTCCCCCGCTTGCGGGGGAGATCAAAGAGAGGGTATACCACGAGCAAGGTTTATTTGGTATTTTCTTAATTAGCCATTTAGCTTAATCTTGTGGCATACCCTCTCTTTTATTCAAGAGTTTTTACTATCCCCCCGACTTCCCGATGTAAACGGGGATAGCCCCCAAGCATGGAGGGAGAAGCCCTTTTGCAATAGTCAATTCGCTCATAGCTTTTATAGCTATTTCTTATCCAATGAATGATATTCCTCTTCTCAAAATAAGATATCTTTTTATCTCGCTAAATTCTCAGCTAATGCTCTTTCTGATGTTGTGATAAGATTTTGAGGACATTTTATGGATTCATGACAAAGTTTTCTCAAGTTCAAAAAAGTAATTTTTAAGTTCTGAAAAGGCAATTTTGAGCTATTCTGCTAAAAAAATATGCAGAAAATGAAGATAGTTCAAAATTTACAAAAATCTTCACAAATTTGAAATAATTTCAAACTATTCTTTGGTGTTATTATGTAAAAAACTAATATATTTTGCGTTAGTTTTCTTATTATAAGTTAAAATTATGGTAGCTAGAACACTAAAAACCCCGTTAATTCTATAAATATCTTAAATATTTCGTTTTCTTGCAAAATTATAGCACGAAACATTTGGTGGTGTCAAAATATTGTATTACATTTGCAACAGTCTAATGAGATTAATTAGATTTCCCAATTATTGGGAATTCATTTGTGTATGTTTATGTTTAATGCGTTAACGTTATTTCGGTCCGAGAGGATAGATATAATTTTCTAAAAAAATGGGCGGAGCGGATTGCTTAGTCCATTTTTTTATTTTACCTTTGCACTTGATATGAAGAATCAAGAAGATAATTATAAATTTCTTACTCAAGGACCTATTCATAAGGTGGTTTTGACAATGGCTGTGCCTACCATTATTAGTATGCTCGTCACTAGTCTGTATAATATTGTTGATACCTATTTCGTAGGTCAGCTCAATACGCAATCCACGGCTGCAGTAGGTATCGTCTTCTCGGTGATGTTCTTCATCAACGCCTTTGGTTTCTTCTTCGGACATGGCTCGGGCAATTTCATTGCTACTGAGCTGGGAGCGAAGCGCCATAAGTCGGCAGAGAAAATGGCTTCTACGGGCTTCTTCTTTTCCTTCTTCTTCGGCAGTCTCCTGATGGTGGGCGGGTTGCTTCTCATCAAGCCTCTCTCGCTCTGGTTGGGCTCTACGCCAACCATTCTGCCTTATACCGAGAAATATCTGGGAGTAATCCTATTGGGAGCGCCTTTTATGACCTCCTCGCTCACCCTCAACAATCAGATGCGATTGCAGGGAAATGCCCGGTTTGCCATGTATGGCATTGTAACAGGAGCGATTCTCAACTGCGTTTTCGACCCGATTTTCATCTTCCTTTTTGATATGGGGATAATGGGAGCCGCCATTGCTACCGTTTTGGGACAGATTATCTCTTTCCTCATTCTGCTAACCCTTGTGCGGAGACCCGAGAATATCAGCATCCATTGGAAGAATTTCTCTCCTTCCTGGGCAGCCTTCAAGGAGATATTCTATGGTGGAAGTCCATCGCTTTCCCGTCAGGGCTTGGGATGTCTTGCCACTATCACCTTGAATCTCTCGGCTGGAGTCTATGGCGATGCCGCCATTGCGGCGATGTCTATCGTGAATCGCATCACTATGTTCGTGATGTCGGCCGTAGTGGGGTTAGGACAAGGATTTCAGCCATTATGCGGCTTCTGTCTGGGAGCCAAGCTCTATGGTCGAATGAAGCAGGCCTATTGGTTTACCATCAAGGTGGGCACCGTTTTCCTTATAATATGTGGAGCTGCAGGTATCGTTTTCAGCGATGGGGTGATTGCCCTCTTCCGAGATGATCCTGAAGTTGTTAAAATAGGAAGTGTCGCCCTGATATGGCAGTTGGCTACCTATCCGATCAATGCCTTCAGCATGACCAGCAATATGATGATGCAGGTATGCCGGAAACCTTGGCGCGCCAATATCCTTGCGGCATCGCGAAGAGGCTTGTTCTTCGTACCGCTCATTTTCATCCTGCCTTATTTCTTCGGCATTACGGGTGTGGAGATGTGCCAGAGTGTGAGCGATATCCTCGCACTTCTGCTCACCATTCCAATTATGATTTACAGTTTCAGAGAATTCAATTCAGAAACCAAATAGATTCACAATTCAGAAACCAAATAGATTCACAATTCAGAAACCAAATAGATTCGCAAATTACTATAAAACTAAGAATAGGGAAATGACAACCTTATATATTAAAAATATGGTGTGCGACCGCTGTAAGATGGCGGTTGAGAAGACCTTGAAGGAACAGGGGCTTCATCCGATGAGCATTGAATTGGGCGAGGTGACCATAGAAGACGATCTCCGGCCCGTCAAGCGCGAGGAACTGAAAGACGAACTAGCCCTCATTGGCTTCGAGCTCCTCGATGATAAGAGAGAGCAGATGATTTCCGAAATCAAGTCGGCTATCATCCGATTGGTGCATTATCGTGCCGATAACTCCACCCTAAATCTCAGCGGCTATCTCGGCAAGGAACTTCAGCAGGAATATTCTGCATTGAGTAAGCTCTTCAGCGAGGTGGAAGGCAAGACTATAGAGCGCTTCTACATCGAGCAGCGCATTGAGAAAGTAAAGGAATTGATAAAATACGATGAATTGAGCCTTACACAGATCGCCTTGCAGATGAATTACTCAAGCGTGGCCTATCTGAGCAGTCAGTTCAAGAGTGTTACGGGAATGACGCCAACCGAATTCAAGGCAATGAAGCAGAATACCCGAAAGGCTCTGGATAAAATTTAATAATACAATAACACCGCTATTATTCTCGTCGTTGAAATCAGTGAGAATAATAGCGGTGAGCATATTATGCAAGCCGAGAATAGTTTCGGCAGATACAATCTAGATTAACATCTAGGTGAAAATCAAGGATTTGGAACAGGATAGTCGTATTTATGGCTATACTCGAAAGTATTCGGCGTGTTATACCATACCCCCTCAACTCTCACACCTAATGTGAATTTATCGTTGAAATGATAGTTCACGCCAGCTCCCAGCACATTGGCGCCCGCAGCCCCCATACCATAGCCCATTGTGGGACTATCCATGTAATAGGCAGGAGAATAATAGCCGCCTCCCCATCTGTAACCATAAGGAGAATCCCAATAATTATAGCGGTTCCAATAGCTGTTATAATTATTAGAAAGACTCAGCTGACCATACACATAAGCCTCCCAATGCTCATCGATTTGATAATCGAGAATGCCATAAACACCAGCATCCCGATAGCTATCGCCTCCATAATTCATATTATTGAGATAGCCACCAATGTTGAGCCATAACTTGCCATCCTTGGTGAGAGGAGCCAGATAAGACACATTGATATTCTGCGTGAATCCACCCTTGTGAGGAGCATACTTGCCGAAAGTGGCAAAAGCCGATGCCCCAAGCGAAACATTCAAGCCCTCGTGCAAGCCAAAAGGAGCATAATCGGATCCTGGCAACACATTCCTTTTCGCAGAAAGATTATCCTCAGAAGCAGTCTGAACGGTATCCGCCACCATCTGCTTCCAGATTTTCTTCTGAGTTTCTATATCATATCGTTGTGCCAGAGCAGGGCGAATCACACCTGCCAATAGCATCAAAATAATTATCGTCTGTTTCATAGTGGCAAAAATATAATAAATCTGTGTTAATCTCTGTAACAACTGAAATCTTTTACATTCTTTTTATTACTTTTGTGGTGATTTTAATCAAATTTTGAATTAAAAATGAAAAAGATCAGTTTATTAATCATGGCAGTGCTCTGCTTAGGTGTGCTTCCAATGTCGGCTCAGCACACTCGCCATAATGGAGAAGAGCCATCATTGAAGGAAAAGGCCCAGACAGCGTGGCAAAACGCTAGGGATAAGGTAAACAAGACCACTTCGAAGATAAAGGACAAACTAGGTATTGATGATCAGGCACATATTGAGAAACGTGTGAAATATATGCCTATCTATACCGAAGATGAGTATAAATCACACGATTCAGAAACCCTTAAGCAGCCTTGCAGAGAGAAATTGCTACAGCTCTATCCTCACATGGCTATCAAATCTACGGTGATTCCTATGGAGGAGTGGGAGAGTACGCCACTCGAGGAAAACGGTAGTGTGAAGGGATATGTGCAGACTTTGAGAGTGTATGTGCTCGCAAAGGATGGTACCGATGGCTATGTGAATGCCGAGTTCACTTATCAGCGCTTCAAATATATTGGTGGCGTTTATAATCCTGTTCAGGATAAGTGGCCAGAGTGCACTCGCGTGGATATCATTCCAAAGGCAGATTTCAAACTTATTAAGCGATAATAAATGGGATTCTTTAAGAAATTATTTGGTGGTAAGGAGGAAACTCCTGAGGAAGAACATAAGGAGAAAGTTGAGAAGGATTTCGATGTCCTTAAATATGATGGCGTCACAGCTTTAAAAACTCGCAATACAGAGTATGCTATCCAATGCTTCAAGGCTGCTCTTCAGCGCAAGGACGACCTGGAGACAAGGGATTATCTCTCTCAGGCATATATCCAGAACAATGAGTTGCTTCCTGCCTATGATGAGTTGCAGAAACTTGCCGATGCTCAGCCTGATAACAAGCAGATCTTCGTGAGAATGGCTCATGTGGCCTTTCTGATGGAGGACTATAATGCCATGAGTGTGGCTTGCGAGAAGGCCAAGCTCATCGACAAGGATGATGCTCAAGTCAACTATTTCTATGCCAAGGCTTGTCTTGGACAGAACGATCTCATCAATGCTATCGCTATGCTCACCAAGGCAATTACCGTAGCCGACCAGCATAAGGAGGAGGAAAGCGAGGAGGCTCAGAAGAATGCCGCCTTCCTTCCTGCAATGTATCTGCTGAGAGGTGAGACCCTGCTGAAGATGGGGGATGTGAAGAGTGCGGATGAGGATGCTACCTTGTTGCTTGATATGACGGATTCCGAACTTACCGATGCCGAGGATATTTATCTGCTAAAGGCAAGGGTGGAGCATGCCAAGCAGCAGTTGGATGAAGCTATCACCTATTATAATAAGGTGATCGAGGCAAATCCATTCTCGATTGATGCATTCCGCGAGCGTGGAGCTGTTTATCTCGAGAAGGGGGATAAAATTCACGCCACCGAGGATGCCGAGCATCTGCTGGAACTGAATCCGAATGAGGCTAAGGCTGTAAATGGCGATTATAAGGCAGAGGGAACTGAGGATATCCAGCAGAAGATGGAGCAGACCTATAAGAATAACAATCCATACGGATTTTAGTTTCTGAATCCTTGAAATGAATAAATTTGCGTGATTCTTCTTACTTTTTGCTTGAAAAATCATCCGAATATGATGAATTGTTAGAAAAAAGATAAAAAAGATAGCAAATTGTTTGCGCAAACAAAATAAAAGTTATATATTTGCAGTCGAAAAAATAACATAAAGGTTAAAAGATATGAATAAGTTGTATGCATCTTTCTATTATTACTTTTACTTTGCAAGCAATTGTGAAGCGGGAAGTTGCGTATAAATTTCAACTTAGGATTTTTTCAAAAATGAAAATATATCAACCCCGCTTCACATTGTGAGACGGGGTTGCTTGTTTAAATAGATTCTTCCTCCTTGATGGGGGAGACACAACAACTAAAATATGAAGAGAATTGCAATACAAGGAGAAATCGGATCGTTCCACGATATAGCAGCCCACGAATATTTCGAGGGTGAGCAGATTGAACTTATCTGTTGTGCTACTTTCGAGGAGGTCTTCGAGAATATCAAGCGAGATCCTACTGTGGTGGGACTTTGCGCCATCGAGAATACCATCGCTGGCTCTCTCCTTCATAATTATGACTTACTTCGTCAGAGTGGAGCAATGGTGGCTGGCGAGCATCGCCTCCATATCAAGCACGCCATCTGCTGTCTGCCTGATGATGATTGGGATTCTATCAATGAGGTGCATTCTCATCCGGTGGCTTTGATGCAGTGCCGCAATTTCCTTGCGAATCATCCGGAACTGAAGGTGGTCGAGGGTGAGGATACTGCAGGAAGTGCTGCTTTCATCCATAAGAACGAGCTGCATGGACAGGCTGCTATCTGTTCGGCTTATGCTGCAGGTATTTACGGTATGAAGGTTTTGCAGGATGATATCCACGACAATAAGCATAATTTCACCCGATTCCTGGTGGTTTGCGACCCTCATAAGGCGGCTTTGCTTCGCCCAGTCGAAGAGTGCAACAAGGCGAGTCTGGTATTCAGTCTTCCTCACGAGGAGGGCAGCTTGAGCAAGATTCTCACCATTTTGAGTTTCTACGATATCAACCTCACCAAGATTCAGAGTTTGCCGATCATCGGTCATGAGTGGGAGTATCTTTTCTATGTCGATGTTACTTTCGACAACCTCACCCGCTATCGCCAGTCGATTGATGCAATCACTCCTTTGGTGAAGAATATCAAGATATTGGGTGAGTATAGGGAGAAATAATCCTCTTTTCTTTAATTGATAATAACGAATAAAAATATAGCCGGATTCACTCCTTGGCGAGATGGAGAAGGCACTGATAAAGATTATGGTACAGCCAGCAGATAGAGTAAATGAAGTACAGGAGTACTACTTCAGCAGAAAGTTGAAGGAAGTAGCCAAGTTGAATGCTGAAGGCAAGGACATCATCTCACTTGCAATTGGAAGCCCTGATATGCCTCCATCACAGCAGACGATCGATAAACTTTGTGAGGTGGCTCACAATCCTAATGCACATGGTTATCAGCCAACTTCGGGTATTCCTGAGCTGCATGAGGCGATGGCAGGATTCTATAAGCGTACTTATGGTGTCGAGCTTGATGCAATGAAGGAAATTCAGCCTATCATCGGTTCTAAGGAGGGTATCATGTATGCCACTTTGGCTTTTTGCAATCCTGGCGATGAGGTGCTCATTCCTAATCCTGGCTATCCTACCTATACTGCTATCAACAAGATTTTCGGCACAAAGATCACCTATTATGATCTGCTCGAGGACAATGGCTGGCAGCCTGATTTCGAGGCGCTCGAGAAGATGGATTTGAGCAAGGTGAAGTTGATGTGGACCAACTATCCGAATATGCCTACAGGCGGTAATGCCCGTCGTGAGACCTATGAGAAGATCGTTGATTTCGCAAAGCGCCATAACATTGTGGTAGTGAACGATAATCCTTATTCGCTCATCCTCAACGATCACCCAATGAGCATCATGCAGGTGCCTGAGGCAAAAGACTACTGCATCGAGTTCAATTCGATGTCGAAGAGTCACAATATGCCTGGTTGGCGTGTGGCAATGATGATCAGTAATCCTCAGTATATCTCTTGGATGTTCAAGGTGCAGAGCAACATCGAGAATGGATCGTTCCGAGGCATTCAATTAGCTGCTGCTGAGGCTTTCAATACCAATGATACAGAATGGCATCGCATCAATAACATTGAGAACTATAAGCGCAGAAGAGTAGTTGCCGAGCAGATTATGACTGCTTTGGGCTGTACTTTCGATCCAAATCAGGTGGGAATGTTCCTTTGGGGAAAGATTCCTGATAGCTATGCCGATGTGGAGGAGCTCACCGAGAAGGTGCTTCACGAAGCGAGAGTGTTCATCACTCCAGGCTTCATCTTCGGAAGCAATGGCAAACGCTATATCCGCATCAGTCTCTGTGCCAAGGATGAGAAGATTCAAGAAGCTTTGGAGAGAGTGAAGAAAATCTTTTAGATTTTCTTTGATTAAGGATTATCGATTTTGGATTAGGGATTTTCTTTGATTAGAGATTTTCTTTGATTAGAGATTATTGATTATCGATTAGGGATTGATGGTTTTGATTATCGATTATTGATTCGATTTTATGACGATCTCTCTCGATTTGGAAATAACTAATTTGTCGATGAATAGAGGAAGGCTCTATGGTTTAAAGATAGGAGCCTCACCTTGCAAAAGAAGCAATAATAAGCTAAATTATTAAATAAATAGAATATAAACAAACGGAATGAGCTGGAAACTAAAGTGGAAGGCTCTACCTAAAAAATCAAATACAAAGATGGAACTCGAATTAGAACCTTTAAATTTGCCGAGTGATAACAAACGCCCTGTAGTCATTGCTGGACCATGTTCAGCTGAGACAGAGGAGCAAGTAATGACAACTGCTAAGGAATTGGCTGCCAAGGGTTGCCACATCTTCCGTGCTGGTGTGTGGAAGCCTCGTACTAAGCCAGGAGGTTTCGAAGGTAATGGTGAGAAGGCTCTGCCTTGGATGAAGGCTGTTAAGGAGGAAACTGGTATGCTTACTGCTACCGAGGTGGCTACTCCTGAGCATGTGGAACTCGCTTTGAAGTATGGTATCGATGTACTTTGGGTAGGTGCCCGCACTACTGCTAATCCATTTGCTATGCAGGCTCTTGCCGATAGCTTGAAGGGCTTCGAGGGTCCTGTTTTGGTTAAGAACCCAGTAAACCCTGATCTCGAGCTTTGGATTGGTGCCTTGGAGCGTATCAACCAGGCTGGTGTAAAGCGTTTGGGTGCTATCCATCGTGGTTTCTCTTCTTACGACAAGAAGATCTACCGCAACCTTCCTATGTGGCAGATTGCCATCGAGTTGCATCGCCGCATTCCTGAGTTGCCAATCATCTGCGACCCTAGTCATATCGGTGGTCGTCGCGACCTTATCGCACCTCTTTGTCAGCAGGCTATGGACCTTGGTTTGGATGGCTTGATCGTTGAGAGCCACTGCAATCCTGATGAGGCTTGGAGCGATGCTAAGCAGCAGGTTACACCGGATATTCTCGACTATATCCTCAGCTTGCTCGTAGTTCGTGATGAGCATTCTACTACAGAGGGCATCCGTCAGCTTCGCGCTCAGATCGATGAGCTCGATGACAGCTTGCTCAACCTTCTCGCAAAGCGCTTCAGAGTATGCCGTGAGATTGGTACCTACAAGAAGGAGCACAACATGACCGTTCTTCAGGCCAACCGCTACAACGAGATTCTCGAGAAGAGAGGCGCTCAGGCAAGTCTTTGCGGCATGGATGCAGAGTTTGCTGCCCACATCTTCGAGCTTATCCACGAGGAGAGTGTTCGACAGCAGCTTCAGATTGTGAACGAATAATATTTCCGAACCCCTCTACCTCTTAAGATAGAGGGATTCAAAATACTAATCCCTAATAGGATAGGACTCAAAAATAAAACATATCAATCTCTCCTCCCTTGGGGAGGAGTTGGAGGTGGGTTAAAAAAAACATGAAAATATTAATCATGGGAGCCGGAAAGATGGGCTCCTTCTTTATCGACTTATTGTCATTCGACCACGAGGTGGCCGTGTATGAGAAAGATGCGAAGCGACTCCGCTTCACCTATAATTGCTATCGCTTCCAGACATTGGAAGAGATCAAGGAATTCAAGCCAGAATTGGTCATCAATGCGGTGACCGTAAAATACACATTGCCTTCTTTCAAGGAGGTATTGCCTTATCTGCCAGAGGATTGCATCATCAGCGATATCGCCAGTGTGAAGACCGGCTTGAAGGAATTCTACGAGCAAAGCGGCCATCCTTACGTGAGTACTCACCCAATGTTCGGACCAACTTTCGCCAACCTCAACCAGTTGAGCGAGGAGAACGCCATCATCATCAACGAGGGCGATTATATGGGCCGTATCTTCTTCAAGGATCTCTATCAGAAGCTCGACCTCAATATCTATGAATACAGCTTCAAGGAACACGATGAGACGGTGGCTTACTCGCTGAGTATCCCATTCGTGAGCACCTTCACCTTTGCTGCCGTAATGAAGCATCAAGATGCTCCTGGAACCACCTTCAAGCGCCACATGCGCATCGCCAAAGGCGTGCTGAACGAGGACGATTACCTCTTGCAGGAAATCCTCTTCAACCCTTATACAAGCGGACAGGTGAGCCAGATCAGAGAGCAGTTGAAGGAACTCATCGACATCATCGACCATAAGGATTCAAAGCGTTTCAAGGAGTATCTCAACAAGATTCGCGACCACGTTCGTCAGGACATCGAGATTGAAAAATAAGGCAAAATTTGCAAATCCCGAAATAATTGGCTAATTTTGCACCCGAAAGCAAACTTCAACAACTAATAAGAGCAATAGGTATGAGTGAAAAAGACGAGCAAAATGCATTCCAGGTGGTCGATGAGGGCTTCTCTATGAAGGAAGCCATTGCCGAGGCACAGCGATGCTTGCATTGCAAGATTCCGCAGTGCCAGAAGGGATGTCCTATCAGTAATGATATTCGCGATTTTGTGCATGAACTTTCTCAGGGCAACCTCGGAAGTGCAATGCAGATCATCAACAACAAGAGCAATCTGCCTGCAATCTGCGGACGTGTTTGTCCTCACGAGAAGCAGTGCCAGGGTAATTGCGTTTTGGGCAAGAAGGGCACACCACTGCAGATTGGTAAGATCGAGCAGTTCATTGCCGATTTCGATACCCAGATGATGCCTAGTCGCGACAAGATAGAGCAGACCACACGTGGAAAAATTGCCGTCATCGGCTCGGGTCCTGCCGGACTTACCGTTGCGGGTGATTTGGCGCGTAAGGGCTTCAGTGTCACTATCTTCGAGGGACAGCCTGAACCTGGTGGAGTACTGATGTATGGTATTCCTGAATACCGATTGCCAAAAGAGGTGGTTCGTGCCGAGGTTGCAAAAATCGAGAAATTGGGCGTTAATTTCGTCTGCAACTGTTTGGTGGGCGAAAATGGCGTAACCGTTGACAGCCTTTTCAATCAGGGCTTTGATGCGATATTTATGGGTACAGGAACTGCTGTGCCAAACAATATGGACTCCACTCCTGGAGCCAAGCTGCATGGTATCAGCCAGAGCAGTTATTTCCTCCACAATGTGAATGCCTTCAACGAGGGCGCTATGGGCCGCGATCAGATTCCTTTGAAGGATGGCGAGCGTGTAGCCGTGATTGGTGGTGGAAATGTGGCGATGGATGCTGCCCGCACAGCTATCCGTTTGGGGGCTGATGTAACCGTACTTTATCGTCGTTCGCAAGAGGAAATGCCAGCTATTGCTGCTGAGTATGAGGCCGCAGTAGCCGAGGGCGTGAAATTCGAGTGGGGAACCACCGTTGAGGAGTTCCTGCCAAATGCCTCAGGCAAGCGCTTGGGCGCCTGTCGATTGAAGAACAATGAAGGCGAGCGCATTGAGAGTTTCCAGCGTGTTTATCTGGCTATCGGAAGTCGTCCTGCCAATCGAATTGTCAGCACCACGGATGGTATTGAGGTGGATGAGAAGGGATATGTGAAGGTTTTGGAGCGTCCTGTGGGCATGACAACCCGTAGGGGTGTATTTGCCGGTGGCGATGTGGTTCATCGCCCTCAGACCGTTGTTTTGGCCATGAAAGCAGCCAAGGAGGTTGCGCAGGGTATTGCGCAATATGTGGATGCTCTCAAGCTGATGCAGGAAGTGGGATTGATGTAAAACCCCACCAAGAAACCCCACCAAGCCTCCCCGAAGGGGAGGATGTTCTTATTTGGATATTTCTTTGATTATATAAAGGCCATTTTATAGTTTTGCTGCTATAAAATGGCTTTTTTTATTTGGTATTTCCTGCATTTCTCGCCCGTGAAACGGGAGAGATCAAAGAGAGGGTATACCACGATCAACGTTTATTTGCTAATTAAATATTAGCTCTATTTGCTTAATTTCGTGGTATACCCTCTCTCAGTCTCCCCCGCATGCGGGGGAGAAGCAGTGGAATAAAATTTCTTATGAATTAGTTAGAGATCTGCCTCCTATGGGAAGGGAAATAGCAGGCAAAGAACATCCTCCCCTTCGGGGAGGCTTGGTGGGGTTTTACTTTTTCTTATTAGTTTCCTCATACGCCTCTTTCAGCGCATCGCTCCACGTCTTGCTTTCTCTTTCCTTCTTTTCCTGCTCTTTCTGTCGTTTCTGAGCCTCTTCCAGGTGTCTCCTGTCCCTGTTGCCCCTTTTATCGAGGAAGCCGAGGAAATCGTGACCGCTTGGACCGCTTCCGCCATGCTGTGCGGCATCCTTCCGAACCATTTCGTTCATTTGCTGAGCGCTTTTCTGGTTCTCGCCCCATACTTCCACCTCCTTCAGCTGCTTGGCCTCAGGGATGAGAAAAAGGGTATCTGGGAGCGTCTCAAACCTCACGTGAGTGGGCAGATAACCAGGACGCTTCACCTCGGCCGAGTCGAAGGCATATTTCATCGTCCAGTAGCCGCGATAATCCGAGCGGGCCCATTGTCCTTTGTCGGTGTGGATTAGCGCCTCCTTGATAGGCACATGGGTCTCCGCATCGGCGATCACGCAACTTTTCTGTGCCTCGGCCGATGCAACGATGCCCAGAAGGAGCATCAGCATCACTATTATTTTCTTTTCGAAATAATTCATCTCGACTGCAAAAGTACGGAGCAGCGGCGATATTCAAAAACAAATTCTTAATAATTACGAGGCTTTAAATTAATTTCAGTTAATTGTGGGCTCTATCTCACGGCAATTTTCTTTCCATTCACGATGGTCACCCCTTTGTAGCCCTCGCCAACCTTGGTGCCATTCAGGTTGTAGGCAGTGCCCGAGCTTTTAGCGGCAGCCTTTTCCTTCACCTTCTCGATGGCAGAAACCTGATAGGGCCATTTGGCAGCGTTTGCGCCATTGATGATGCCGGTCATCGCATAAGGACATTTCTCGCTCTTGGTGGCACGCTCCAGAATGTTGCCAGTATCCCAAACGAAAGGCACGCAGCCGTTGTTGATAGCCTCCTTCGTAACAGTGGCATACCAGAGGCTCACCGATGCATTGTGCTTGTCCTGGTTCTCGCCCGAAGGCACACTGCTGAGCCATGTGCAGCCATATTCGCCGATGATTACAGGAATGCCCTTCTCAGTGTATTTCGCTTTCATCTTCTGCATTTCCTCGGCCACATAGCTTTCCTCGCCCCAGGTGGCATTATGCTTTGAACCGCTCACATAGTTCTCCTTGCCCCAGTAGAAGAAGCGGTTGCCCCAGCTTTCATCCTTGTCCATGCCGCAGAAGTTCCAAGGCGAATAGAAATGTACTTCCACCATCAGTTTGTTTTCGGCCTTGTCGACAGGCAGGGTGGTGAAGAGGGTGCTGGTCTTGTCGATGTCGGTGGCTGGGCCCTGCACCACGAGTATGCGGTTGCTGTTGTTGCCTCCGGTGGCTCTTACAGCGTCGATGAACGCCTGCTCGTACTGCACCAGCGCCTTCATCTTGTCGGCATTATCTACAGCAGGCTCATTGAGTCCGGCGAAGATGAGTCGCTTATCATAGTCCTTGAATCGGTTGGCGATCTGTGTCCACAGCTTGTTCATCGTCTCGCAGTTTTTCTTTATGGTAGTAGAGGAGAGGTCGCCGAAGGAATTCTCCACCCATCCGTTGTCCCAGTGGTCGTTCATCACCACATAGAGGTCGGCGTTCATACAATAGTCCACGATCTCCTGCACGCGGTTCATCCATTTCTCGCTGATGTTGTGGTTGGCATCGGCATGCATATACCATGCCACTGGAATTCTTACCGATTTAAAGCCTTGTGCTTTCACATAGTTAATAATCTCCTGTGTGGTCTTGGTAGACTGCCATCCTGTTTCCCAGTCGAGTTCGTTCGAGAGCCAGTTACAAGGGCATGCTTCCATAGTGTTTCCAAGGTTCCATCCAGGGTACATTTTACTTGCCTCGTCCATAGCGTTTTGAGCCATTGCGGACATAGAGAGAGTTAGAGCAGCCAGCGCTGCGATAATCTTTTTCATTGGTTTGTTTTAAAGTTAAGATTTACATTACATTTGTTTTTTTTCTCGGTGCAAAGGTACATTTCTTTATCGAAATATGCAAATATTTTTGATAATTTCTTACTTCTCTTTCGTGATATTCTCACATTTTTCGGATATGTTTACTAAATGTGCTGTTTAGAGCAGTTAAATAGCCTATTTAGAGGTGCTAAATATGATATTTAGGTGGAGTAAATGGATGTTTTGCGAAGTGCCTTTGTTTTGGGGGATATCAAGCGATGGATTTGAAGTAATATTTTGTTACAGTAGTTTCTTTGATAGCACTAAGACTATGTTGTCTTTGAGGTTTGCATATTGTACGTATGTACGTATGTACGTATGTACGGTTTAAGCTTTTTGAAAAGTACTGAAGTACTGAAGTATTGAAGTATTGATTTAGCTTTTTGATGTTTGTTTTTTGAGGGTAGAGGGAGAATTAGATTTATATTTTATATATTTAACTTATTTTTATATTATATATTATATATATTATAATATATATAATATATAATATAACCTTTTGAAATAGAAAGATTGCTGCAAAGTGAAAAAGCTAAATCAATACTTCAGTACTTCAGTACTTCAGTACTTTTTCAAAACCTTAAACCGTACATACGTACATACGTACATCCGTACATTCAAGCCAAAAATCAAAAAATAAATACTTGCAATCGAATACTCAAAAACATCTTTTTACGATTGGATGGTAAATGAAGAAACTTTACGGGGAAGAATTGGATGTATGTGTATATGGCACCCCTAAAACAGCAAATATTCCGATTTCTATCGTATTGCATAATATTTATTAGAAATTATTTGGTTGTTTCAAGATTTTTGATTAACTTTGCAAACGATAATTGAGAACAGACATTTAACTGCCCGTTGCGAATATTTTAACTTGTAGAAAACGAAAGATTTATGAAAAGATTTGTTTTGATGCTGATATCAGCAGCTTTTGTGATGTGTGCTTACGCGAAGAAGAAACCGCTAGTGCTGGATACTACTAAGGTGGTGGCTTACTATGACGAGGCATGGACATTTGACACCTTGAAGAAGGAAGTCCGCAAAGACCTTATCATGCTTGAGGTGGGAAATAAGATTTCAAAATCGGTGAGCTATTATAGTGCTCAAATGGATTCACTAAAATCGACTGCAAAAGGTAGAAAGTATATGGATCAAGTTAATTCTGCTGCTTGGGCTCGTAGGGATTTTGAGGGAGGATTTCATTATAGATCACACTGCTATATATACAAGGATTACCCCGAGGTTGGAAAAATGAAGGTGACCGATTTTATTATGGTGGCCGATTTCACCTATGAGGACAGTATGAATGCACAGCAATGGGTGATTCGCGATTCCACCAAGGAAATCAAGGGCATTCAGGCACAGCTTGCCGAGTGTGATTTCCGTGGTCGCCACTGGATAGCCTGGTTTGCTCCTAGTATTGCCATTATGAACGGACCTTGGAAATTCTCAGGCTTGCCTGGCTTGATTCTTGATGTCGAGGATAGCAAAAAAGAGTATGTTTTCAAGTTCTCGGGTCTCAAGAACATTCATCGTCCGATAGTTTTCTCAAATCCTCGTGATAGTAAGACGTTTGAGCCAACCACTCGCTTAAAGTTCCTTCAGCAATATGCCGAAACCTGGTTGCATCATTCCCATTCCAAGCTGGTGGAGGCTACCGGCATCGATTTGGGGGACAAGGACCATGATGCCCATTACGACTTGATAGAGAAGGATTACTAAGGATTTGCAAGCTATAAAAATGCGACTGAAATTACTCTTGATATTTCTGCTCTGGCCCTTTCTCTTGATGGCTCAGCAGCAGGTGAGCGGAAACATTTCGGATGAGAAAGGGATGCCACTGCATGGGGTGATGGTGGTGCAGAAGAGTCCGGAAGGAAAGATAATCGGCTATTCGAGTAGCAAGGCAGATGGCTCTTTCTCGATTTCGGTCGCATCGGGTAATCTTCTCGAATTCTCACTGCTTGGCTACGAGAAAACATCGGTGAAGGTGGTCGATAAGATGCTGCCCCTGAAAATCCGACTGAAAACCTCGGAGGTGGTGCTCAAGGAGGTGCAGGTGAAAGGCGACAAGCTTAGGATTAAGGGAGATACCATCAACTATACGCTGGGAGCTTATGCGGAAAAATACGACCGAACTTTGGGGGATGTGCTGGCTCGAATACCAGGATTCACGGTGGATGAGAAAAGCGGACAAATTAGCTATGAGGGTAGGGCTATAAGCACCTTCTATATCAATGGCGTGAATATGCTCGGTGGCAAGTATGGCGTTGCTACAAACAGTCTGCCGCAAGGCGAGGTGGGCACCGTTCAGGTGATGAAGAACCATCAGCCCATCAAGGTGCTCGAGGACTTCAGTTTCTCGAATGCCACCTCTATCAATATTCAGATGAAAGAACAGGCGAAGAGCCATTGGGTGAACTCCTTTGATGTGGCTGGAGGAATAAGTAGCAGCAGCGGATTGTGGAAGGCGAACAGCTTTGCCCTACGCCTGAGGGATAAGCAACAGACGATGTTTACCTACAAGACGAATAATATTGGCGAGTCTTCGGGTGAAGAACTTTTCTCGCTCATTCCTGGTTTCGATCTTGATTTCCAGAAAGAGGCAAAATATATTCAGCTTTCGCCCATTTCTACCCCCTCGATAGCCAGAGAACGCTCACTTTTCAACCGCACGCATGCTTTTTCAACCAACTATCTCAAGAAATTAAGTGAGAACGCACAATGGAATTTCCAGCTGACCTATGATTTCAACCGGACTGTTTCGGAGGGCAGAAATCGACAGGACATTGCCATGTTGGAGCGTTGGAAAACTATTGACAATCGACAGGATTATAAGGAAAAGAAACACCATCTGAGTGGGCTTTTCAAATATGAGAAGAATTCCTACAAAATGTATCTGAAGAATGAGCTTTCGACCGATCTCACCTGGAATCGCCAATGGATGGTCCAGACGGGTACGAATCCATTGCAGCAATATGCGAATGTGCCTGTCTATGAGGTGAAGAATGATCTCTATTATATTCACAGATTCGGCGATGATCTCATCACATTCGGAAGCATAGCCAAGATGAAGCATCTGCCTCAAAATCTAACTGCAGATTCGCTTTTTCAAAAGGTGGATTATCGACAGTATTCTGCTGATAACTACATTAAATTTAGTTTACTTTTTGGCGATGTAGTGCTATCGACAAAAGCGGGAGTGGAAGGCTCCTTGCATCGTTTAGAATCTCATTTGACAGGGATATCGGATAGATTTGGAACTACCTCAGACAAGTCGGATTTCAGAGAACTTCAATTTTATGTCGATCCCGAATTTGAATATACCGTTAACGGTTTCAATTTAAATTTCACACCTTCTTTCCAATATCTCACCGAGAAAGCGAACTTCGACAAGTTGCACCGTCAACCCCTTTTCTCACCGTCGTTTAGCCTAGATTGGAAACCTATCGGTCGATTGGGCATCAGTCTGAATGGAGGCATCTCGGCAGAAACCCTCGATGCCACAAGATTTCACCGTTCAGTGATTTTGCAAGACTATCTTTATATGCAACAAGGCTATGCTGGGTATCGGCATTCCACCAATAAAGACATAGACTTAATGATCAACTATGGCGATGAGATGAAAGAATTTCACACGAATATCAGTGTGATGAGAAATTATGCGAAGAACCCTTACACTGCAACCCGTACATTTGTGGAAGATATGATCGTGCTTTCGGCGAGGGAAATGGAAACGACCGAGCGTTCGTGGCAGATATACTACCGAATTAGCAAAGGTATAAAGTTGTGGAAAGGATTATTGAGCATGGATGCCACCTATGCTTATCGAAATGCCTTTCTGCTCGAGGATGAAATCCTCACTCCCTATCGCAGCAGGATGATTACCCTACAGCCGAAAATCCGCTTTTCTTTTTGGAAAAATATGTATCTAAAATATAGTCTGAGCTATCGCGAGAACCGTCTGGACTTGCAGGATCTTCAAGAAGTATCGACCTTTCACAACTGGTCGCATAAAGCAAGTATAGAATTTCCAATAGGCATTTTCTCCTTCAAGACGATTGGCGAATACTATCGCAATGAGATTGTTGAGGGACAATTCAAGAATTTCTTTCTTGCCGATTGCACGCTGGCCTGCCACATTAAGAAAACGGAAATCAATCTTAGTCTTCGCAATCTCTTCAATCAGAGGCAGTATTCCTACACACTCAACAGCGACCGTATGATCAGCCATACCGAATCGGAAATTCGAGGAAGAGAATTGCTGCTTGGGGCGAAATTTAGCTTATAGGGGTATGATCCAAACCTGAATTTTCTTCAGATAAATCTTGTTTCAATGGATAAAATTTTCTTCCCTATAGTTTGGATTGGGGGCTCTATAAACAAATGCGCAAGATTGTAATATTACAATTCCGGCAATAATAAGAAACAACTTATTCATATTCTTTTGAATATTTTTATTTTTTTCTTTTTAAGAACTCTCATGAAATAGAGGAAATTGCCTATTATAATCTCAAGGACAGCACTCTTGTCGACCAGATAGTTGATTATTCTTACGTTAAGAGGAATTTCTTCTCCAACAGTGAAAACTTCTTCTTTTCCAATCAACTTTGGCTTTGGATAAGGTTTAAAATCCTTACTTCCATCATTCGGAAGCTTTTCAAATACAGCCTCAAGTTCTGAATTGTTTGTCCAAATAGGATCATCTTCTCTAAGATATACTTCTTGCCAGACACTCCCATCATTGGCGTAAAACCAAATGTCGGGTTCTTCCTCTTGGGAGATGTTATGAGGGGCGATCATCAATTCGGTATTCTTAGGCAATCCTTTGATATTGTGGCCGTTATATCGGCACCAACCTTTGATATTTCCCTTTTCTTTCACCACAAAAGAGAAAAGATAATCGCATATTGTAAAGAAGTCAATTAGCTTCAAGTTGTTAGGAAAAGTGATAATGAAAACATCCTTTTCTTTTGTCTCCTGAATAGAGAATTTCAGAATAAATCCAATGATGTCTAGTTCTTCTATTAGGTTATTTACGATTTCCCTCAATTTTGCGAACGGTATATTCTCAATTTGTATGCTCTTTGTTCTCATACTATACTTTGTTGTAAAAATTAATAAAATGAAATGCTTGGTCTTTTACTTAGCTCCCAACCAGTTATTTTCATTTCCTGGAATTTATTTATGATCCTTTCTGATACAAAGAAGCCATATCTTAGGTTTAGGAAATCACAGTCTTTGTATTTATTATTCAGAGCAATATGTTTACAATTTAGAAGTCTATCATCTTTTTGAAATTCTTCATTATTTTTGAAAAATATATCTTCTTCAGAGTTGAAATCATTGAAACGACATTCAGGAAAATAGTAATCCTCTTCACGAATTAGAGGGATAAATAATAGGAAGAAATCTTCGTGTATTTTCTTTATGTCAATCTTTTTTAGGTAGTATTCTTTTTTACTAATATTAAGTTCTTCAAAAATTCCCTTTATTCTCTTGTTGACAGCAGCTTCTAGGCCAAAGCACCAAGGAGCAGCTACCATAAAGTCGGTATATTTTCTTCTCTCAAAAAGTGTGCCTATAGATCTTGTGGGAAATTTCTCAAAGTATTCTATTTGGTTCTCATAATTGTCCTTAGGTTTCATGTATTCCAGAGATTCCTCATTTTTCACATAGACAGTGTGAGGATTTTCGTAAGGACCATCATCTTCTATTTCAAATTCAATTCTATAGTATTTCATTTGCTGATTCCATTACATTTTCTTTGCAAAGATAGTAGATTTGTTTGATAAATCTTGCATCAATGGATAAAAATCAGTAATTTTGTGCTATTAAATTTTAAGTAATATGAGAAAACTAATTTTAACCCTGGCAGCCATTGCTGCGATTTCATTAACCATTAGTTGTAAACACACTAAGGAAACAAAGAAAGAAGACCTTCTTTCGGCTTATCAATTAGTAGATACCACCCAT
>CAJOPE010000149.1 GCA_905236815.1 uncultured Prevotella sp.
GAGCATAAATACTCTCAAAAATGAAAGATTATGCGTACCTGTAGACTTTTTCAGCAGCCTCATTTCCCCCACGAGTGGGGGAGAAGTATTTCTTATGAATTATTCTGAATAGATTAAAGCTTCTCTAATCCTTATTTCTTTATTGCCTTACAGAACTGTGAGGAAAAGGAACAAATAATCCTTAATCCATATTCAAAAATCAATAATCCAAAAGTAATTGATTAAAAATCAATTACTTTCCCTGATGCTGATCTCTCAGCAAATCATTCACAGTCTTTACTGGATTGAAGGTAGAAAGAGGAACCTCAACGAATACTGTATTCCAATTACTCATCGCACCATTCCACAATCCTGGAAGCTCGAGAGCCTTCAGTTCCTTACCATTCTTACTCTTGCTGCTGATGAAACCTGTTGAAGCATCAACATAGTCTGGCAAGTTGAACTTATTGCCCTTATAATCCTTGGTTGCACATACCAAATCAACTGGGTTGAAGTGTGTTCCGTTGGTAAACATCTTCACATACTCTTCATTGTTGGTATCAATCTGAGATGACTCCAAAATTTGAAGACTAACTGTTCCATCCTGATTATAGGTAAGGAATGGACCACCACCAGGCTCTCCTACATTCTTCACGACACCACATACACGCATCGGACGATTCAACTTCTTCTTAAGATAGATTACCAACTCGGCATCCTCCAACTCCTTGATATCATCCTTGCGGCAACAGAGATCTCTCTGGAGGAAACGAACGATTTCCACCAATTTATCATGATTGTAACTTCCACTCTCAAGTACCTTCATATACTCGAAAGCCTTCTTCTGAAGAGTTACTAATACACCAGCAATCACCTGCTTCCAAGTAACAGTATCAGCTTTCAGACGATCAGGAACCACATTATCAATATTCTTAACAAAAGTTACATCACTATCCAGTTCGTTGAGATTCTGAATCAAGGCACCATGACCACCTGGACGGAAGAGCAAACTGCCATCCTCATTACGGAAAGGAGTACCATCAGGATTTGTAGCGATAGTATCAGTAGATGGCTTCTGCTCAGAGAAAGAAATATTATACTTGATGCCATACTTCTGCTCATATTTCGCCTTCTTCTCCTCTACCATCTTCTCGAAAAGCTCAAGATGATCGTGACTAACTGTAAAGTGGATATTTGCCTCGCCATTTGAACTAGCATAAAGAGCAGCCTCTACAAGATGCTCCTCCATAGGAGTACGAACCTCGTCCTCATACTCGTGGAACTGAAGCAAACCCTTTGGCAGCTGACCGTAGTTCAAGCCCTCGGCATTGAGAAGATTGGCAACAACAGCCTTATACTCACCAGCCTCGACAAGTTCCTTGATCTTCTTGCCATTATTCTTATGACACTTGTCACAAAGCGCCTCACGGAAAGCAAATTTTTTGATATTATCGAAGAACTGCTTCTCAAAATCAGTTGTTGGAACATCATATTCAGCTGAGAGAAAAGCGAACATATTCTTGAACATTCTGCTGGCAGCACCCGAAGCAGGAACAAATTTTACTATTTTGTGGCCTTCTTTCTTATAATCCTCCCAAGTTTTAATATAAGCTACAGCTTCCTCGGCAGTAGGAGCAACAATGCCTTTGCCTATAGCTGCAGGACCCTCAAGTTTTAGAAATGGAAAACCATTTTTAGCTTGTTCTAATTGATGATTGATCTGCTCTTCTGTAATACCAAGAGCAGCAATTTGTTGAAGATCTTGTTGATTTAACATAATTATGGTATTTTTCGACGTTAACTGCTACAAATATAGTTACTTTTTCTGAAAATGAAAAATTTATCAGCTATTTTTATTATCTTTGCATCAATTGGAAACAAAATCTAAAGAATGAACGAAGAGAAATTTGCATTTACTCCCGAAGAAACTCAGGAGACTTTAAGCATCATACAGCATCTCACGAATTCCATCGGCGACACGCTGAAGCCTCACGATATTGACAAAATTCGTGAGCGCATTGCCAATGCCATTGATGAGGGGAAAATTCACCGGGATGTCTTCGGTTTTAACCCCATTCTGAGAGCTCTGCAGACAGCCCAGATTGCTGTCGATGAAATAGGTATTAAGCGTGATGGCGTAATGGCTTGTCTGCTTTATGCTACTGATGCTGATGAGAATATCAATATCGAACAGCTCAGCGAGAAATTCGGAGAATCGACTGCTCACATCGTTCGTGGTCTCATCCGAATTGACAATCTCTATAAGCGTAATCCAATTATTGAAAGTGAGAACTTCCGAAATCTGCTCATCTCCTTCTCCGAGGATATGAGAGTGATTCTGATCATGATCGCCGACCGTGTGAATGTGATGCGACAAATCAGGGACACAAAGGCCGAGGAAGCAAAGCACAAGGTGAGCGAAGAGGCTAGTTATCTCTATGCTCCCCTCGCCCACAAACTGGGTTTATATACGCTGAAGAGTGAACTCGAGGATTTGAGTTTGAAATACCTGGAGCATGATGCCTACTATCATATTAAGGAGAAACTGAATGCTACCAAGACGGCGCGTGATGCCTATATCAAGCAGTTCATCGAGCCTGTTAAGGAGAAGCTGGAGAGGGCTGGACTGAAATTCCATATCAAGGGAAGAACCAAGAGTATCCACTCTATCTGGCAGAAGATGAAGAAGCAGAAATGCGGATTTGAGGGTGTCTACGACCTCTTTGCCATCCGTGTGATCATCGATTCTCCGCTGGATAAGGAGAAGATGCAATGCTGGCAGGTATTCTCGATTGTTACGGATATGTATCAGCCTAATCCGAAACGTTTGCGCGACTGGCTGAGTGTTCCAAAATCGAATGGTTATGAGTGTCTGCACATCACTGTTCTCGGTCCTCAAAATAAATGGGTGGAGGTTCAGATACGTACTGAGAGAATGGATGAAATCGCCGAACATGGTCTGGCTGCCCACTGGCGCTATAAGGGTGTGAAGAGCGAAGGCGGCATAGATGAATGGCTGGCCAATATCCGCTCGGCTCTTGAAAGCAACGATGACTTGCAGCTGATGGATCAGTTCAAGATGGACCTTTACGAGGATGAGGTGTATGTCTTCACCCCGAAGGGCGATCTGCTGAAGTTCCCGAAGGGTGCTACTATCCTCGACTTTGCCTATTACATTCACTCCAAGGTGGGTGACACCTGTGTGGGTGGAAAAATCAACGGAAAGGTGGTTACCTTCCGCGAGATGCTCCATTCGGGCGACCAGGTGGAGGTGATGACGCAAAGCAATCAGAAGCCAAAGCGTGAATGGATTGATATCGTAAAGACCTCAAAAGCCAAGGCGAAAATACGCTTGTCGCTCAAGGAATCTCAGCAGAAGGATGGTCTGCTTGCCAAGGAGTTGCTCGAGCGCCGATTCAAGAACCGAAAGATGGAGATTGATGAGGGACACATGGCGCACACCATCAAGAAGATGGGCTACAAGGAGAGTTCGGAATTCTACAAGGATATCGCCGATGGAAAGGTAGATGTCAATGATGTGATCGACGAATATATAAAGGTACGCGACCATGCGCTCAACCTGAATCCGGTAAAACCTGCTGCCAGTGCTGAGGATTTCGAATTTGAGAATCCTAACGAGAAGCTGCTGAAGCAGAACGATGATGTCTTGGTGATTGACCAGAACCTGAAGGGCATCGACTTCCAGTTGTCGAAATGCTGCCACCCTATCTATGGTGATAAGGTCTTTGGTTTTGTAACCATCAATGGTGGTATCAAGATTCACCGAATGGATTGTCCAAATGCGCCTGAACTCCGAAGAAGATTCGGCTATCGCATCGTGAAGGCGATGTGGAGCGGAAAGGGTACCTCGCAATATGCTATCACACTGCGAATTATCGGTAATGACGATATCGGTATTATCAGCAATATCACAAACATCATCTCGAAAGAGGATAAACTTGTGATGCGCTCTATCAATATCGATAGTCACGACGGACTCTTCTCGGGAAATGTGGTAGTGCTCATTGATGATGCCAGCAAGACTGCTGCCCTTATCAAGAAACTGAAGGGGGTGAAAGGTGTGAAACAAGTAATTCGACTTTAAGTTGGAAAAGCTAGAAAGCTATATAGAATTTCTGAAGTATTGTCTGGATACTTCCCGACCAATACCAGCAAGTGTTGCCACAATCAACTGGCACGACTTGCTGGAATTTGCCCAGAAGCAATCGATTGTGGGCGTTTTCTGGCAGGGCATCAACTCACCTTCTGCCTTGAATAACTTCTATGGAAACAAACCAACCGACGATGATGTGATGGAATGGATGGGCGAAGCTCATCTGCTTCAGATGCAGAGTAAGCTGGTGGATGAGAAAGCAGCTTGGGTTGCCGGTAATTTCAAACAGGAAGGTTTCAAGAGTTGTTTGCTGAAGGGTCAGGGCATCGCCCTGCTCTATCCAAATCCTGCGCTAAGAACAAGTGGTGATATTGATATCTGGGTGGCTCCTATGAAAGCATCGGGCTCGCAAGAGGAGGATGTGGAGGCAGTACTCAGTTATTGCCGGAAATTTGTGCCTGACACGAAGGCTTGCTACCACCATATTGATTTCCGAAATGCTGGGGAAATCTCTGTTGAAGTACATTATCGTCCTTCTTGGGCAAGTTGTCCTTGGCATAACCAGCGCTTACAGAAATATTTCTTCGGATGTTTCTCGTCGGTGCATCCTTCTTCTGACGAGAAGAGCATCCTTTTGGATTCAGGAAAGGGATTTTTCTATCCCGATTTTGAATTCAATGTTATCTTTCTTTTGCATCATATCTATCGCCATGCACTCTACGAGGGTATCGGTTTGCGACAGATCATTGACTACTACTATCTTCTTTTCTCCAACAAGGGAGTAAATAAAGCAAAATTAGCGAAGCAGCTTGCCTATTTTGGTATGCAGAAGATAGCAAGTGGCATCAGTTGGATTCTCGTGGAAATTCTTGGTTTAAAGGAAGATTATGTGATTGTTGCCCCCAATGCCAAATATGGCAGAATCATCTGGGATGACATCATAGAGGGAGGCAACTTCGGTAAATATTCTTCCGACCAGCCATCTGCATCGGGTACTTATCTCCACAATCTGAAGCGTATCAAGAAGGATTTGAAAATGCTATCTTATTTCCCTGCTGAATGTCTCTGGGAACCTTGGTTCAGAATCTGGCATTGGGCATGGAGAAAAAGACATTGATTTTTAGCATTTAACGTGAGTTCGATGAATTTAAAATACAGTTAGCCACAATAGCACTCAGCATGTTCCGCAAATGTTAAAAAAGCTAACTCAATGGTTTAGCCGGCCTAAACCGACGGTTTAAGACCTCTAAACCGTACATTTACGTTGGCTATTTCAACCGTATTCGCTAATCACCAAATTTCAAGGAGTTATATTTCGTCGAACTCAC
>CAJOPE010000150.1 GCA_905236815.1 uncultured Prevotella sp.
AGGGGGCTCGAAGCCCCCGAGAACATCATCTCAAAGTCTGACTATTTCGCTAGCTACTGCAAACATAGTAACTCTCTTATCTCTCCCGCAAGCGGGCGAGAAGATTTTAGGATGAACGTTCTATATCTGGATAATAGCATTTCTCCCCAACTTGTGGGGGAGATCAAAGAGAGGGTATGCCACGAGCAACGTTTATTTGCTAATTAAAATATTAGCCTTGCTGCTAAATCTCGTGGTATACCCTCTCTCTTATCTCTCCCGCAAGCGGGCGAGAAGATTTAGGATGATTTTTCTATTCCTTGAAAATTCCTAAGCATCTATCGCATCCTTGTAAAGGTAACGCTTAATAGAACGCTTAGGGGTTTTTTCAAACTCCTTGTCGTAAAGACGGATTTCGGCGATGCGACAGAAGGATGGCAACTGATTGTTGAGCTGCTTACGGTTTTCCTCCATCACATTTCTCAAGTCTTCATCAGTAAGGCCCATCTTGGCTGCTTCCTCCTTGTCAGGATAAACCAGACAGTAGAATTTATTGCCTTTCTGAAGCATCAGACTCTCATCAACCAATACCATTGAGTTCAACTTATCCTCAACTTCCTCTGGATAAACATTCTGTCCATTAGAGCCCAGAAGCATATTCTTAATACGACCAAGGATATAACAATGACCACTCTCGTCGATACGTGCAAGGTCGCCTGTATGGAACCAGCCCTCCTCGTCGAGTACCGCCTTTGTAGCCTCATCGTTCTTATAATAGCCCAACATCACATTCATACCACGTGCGAGGAGCTCGCCACTGCCATTCTCCGGATTAGGATTCAATATCTTCACCTCCATATTCTGTACAGCCGTTCCGCAGGAACCTGGACGGAATACATTATAATCGGAATAAGTGATGAGCGGAGCTGTCTCGGTAGTGCCATAGCCAGCGGTAGTTGGATAGCCGATGCTGAGGAGGAAATCCTCCACCTCCTTGCTGAAACTTGCACCTCCAGTGAGGATCTCGTAAGGCTGACCGCCCATGAGCTCGTTCACCATATCGTAGAGCTGCTGCTTCACCTTGGTGTTAATACCTGGAAGTTTCATCAGCAACTTCATCTTCGCACTATTGGCAACAGGAAGTACATTCTTTCGGATGATCTTCTCGATGATGAGCGGAACAGAAACCACGATATTCGGATGAATATCCTGGAATGCCTTCTGGATAACGCTTGGACTAGGAAGACGAGTAAGGAAATGAATGTGATTGCCCAACAGGAACTGCAGGAAGAACTCACACACCATGCCATACATGTGTCCCATCGGAAGAATCTCCAGCACCTTGGAGTCCTTCTTCAGCTTAGTACCGATGGCATTCAGCGCCCAGTCGGCATTGTTCCACAAAGCACGATATGGTATCATCACGCCCTTGGAGAAGCCAGTAGTGCCACTGGTATAATTGATCATCGCCAACTCATCTGGTTCGTCGTGATAATAGGACACATGCTCCTTGCGGAAATATTTCGGGAACTTATCCCCGTAGAGCTCATTCAGATGCTCTCGGGCATAAGTAAGGTTCTCGCTTCTACTGAAAGGAAGTGAAATATCAGGGATGAGAAACATACCCTGCAAAGCCGGCATGCGCTCGAAATCGAGCGTAGGCAATACCACATCACCAGCAAAGAGCAGTTTGGCATCCGAATGGTTCACAATGTTGTAAATCTGTTCAGGGGTGAACTCGTTCTGAACAGGCACTGAAACAGCACCATACGTTTCAACGGCAAGGAACACAACTCCCCACATTGAACTATTACGACCACAAAGAGCGATTTTATCACCCTTCTTTATATCAGCTTTCTCAAAGATGATATGGATCTTCTCTATTTTGCGAGCCACATCATGATACTGAAGTGTTGCCCCGTTAAAGTCGGTGAGGGCATTCTTGTCCCAATTCTCCTTAATGCTATTTTCAAAAAGTTGATTGAAACTATGATTGTTTTGCTGTTTCATAATTGTTTTTTAATCAAGTACTGTACCCTTAGTCACTGCATATTTTCCTGCTCCTGTAAAGCAGAGAACTGCAGCGCCGAGAAGATAAAGCATTGGTAGTTCGATTGCCCATCCTCCTGTCATTGGATCAACCGAGAAGATCTGAGAAGCGTGTGCCATCAAGATAGCTACCACCATATTACCGGCAAAGATTACCGATGCAAGACGTGTCCAAACGCCACAGATAATCATCAGTGAAGCAACGAGCTCAGCTGCAAGAGCACCATAGGCAATAAACGATGGGAGGCCCATAGCCTCGAGCATTCCGCCGATAAAGCCTACACCATTAATCAGTTTACTAACTCCGTGGAAGAGCATCAGACCACCCACGGTTATACGCAACAACAAAAGACCGAAGTCATTGCTGCGCATAAAATTTTGTTCTAGTTTCATATTAAATGCGAATAAAAAATTTGTGTATATTATGTATCAGTTGCAAAGATAACACATTTTCCCCCTTAAAACGAAGGAATTGCGAAATAAATGTGTATCTTTGTACCATAATTCCAAAAACTGAATATAATTAACATCATTTCTAACAAAAATAATATGAAGGAAATTTATCTGGCAGGGGGCTGCTTTTGGGGTACTGAGCATTTCTTCAAACAAGTGGAGGGTGTGCTTGAAACTGAAGTGGGCTTTGCCAATGGAAATCCTGATATCAAGGATCCATCTTACGAACTTGTTTATACCGACACTACGGGCTATGCCGAGGCGGTACATATCAAGTATGATGAGAACGTGGCCGACCTTGAGTTTCTCCTGAACTTATATTTTAAGGCTATCGACCCTACCAGCATCAACCAGCAGGGCGAGGATAAGGGTACACGCTATCGCACAGGAATTTACTATACTGAGGAGAGCGATCTTTCGGTAATCAAGAAAGTTTTCATGGAACAGCAACAGCAGGTGGAGGGTATTATTCAGGTGGAGATTCTGCCACTGAAGAATTTCTATACCGCCGAGGAATACCATCAGGATTATCTGGATAAGAACCCTGACGGATATTGTCATCTTCCTCTGGAGCTCTTTGCCTATGCAAGAGAGGCAAAGATGAAGCATCATAAATAGTGTTTAGGGGTGGATGCTATCCATGGATAGCTCGAGATCGCCTAAATCCATCATCGCATTTATCAAGGATACCTTTTTGAAAGAGGCAAGGTCCTCTTTCAGAATGTGTGCCTCATGAATGATTCCCTTGTCGAGCAAAGACTGGCGCATGGTTCCTCTCAGAAGTGGGGTATCGGGGGTAAGCCAGTTCTTTCCATCGAAAAAACATAGGTTGGTATAGCTTGTATCTGTCACGCATCCGTTTCTAAGAATGATCACCTCATCGTATTCTTTCGCCTTGTCACGCTGAAGTGTGAGCACACTCCGGTCGGTACTTTTCCATGTGTAATCGATGGTATCATCGGTCACTACCTTTATGCGTTTTACGTTCCTTATAAAATAAGGTGCAAATTCGCGTAGGGTGATTCCGGTCTCATCATATACCACCCTAGCCTTCTGAAGTCCCTCTACCTGAGGTATCTCGGGAAGCAGCTCATCGAGGGTGAGTTCACGACTATCTGCCCAGAAATGCTTTCTCGTGCGGTTAAGACGTTCCTGGTGATAGACAAGGTTCATCGCCTTACCATCTTTAATTCTGATTGTTTCAACAAAAGGGTACATATACTTTCTCAATTACTTCGTTATATTCCTTTTCTGCATCACTTTTGGCGGTGATGCCTCCGCCTGCCTTGTAGAAGAACTGACCATCAGCCTCATCAATAAATCGAATCATCACAGCACTATCGATATTTCCATCTTTCCAGATGCCCATCACACCAGTATAAAAGTCACGGTCATAGTTCTCGGCTTCCTGAATAATCTGCATCGTCTTAGGCTTTGGAGCGCCAGTGATGGATCCTGCGGGGAGTAGTTGCTCGAGCATATCGCCTGGATGTTCCAGATAGAATGATTGCAGTTTACCTTGAATTTCAGAACTCGTTTGAAGGATTGGCCCGCAGTTTGTTTCCAGTTTCTCGACATAGCGATAGCGGGGAACGCAAACTTCTTCGGCAACTCTGCTAAGGTCATTTCTAATTAAATCCACGATAGTGGCATGTTCGGCTGCCTCCTTCGCATCTTCCATCAAGCACTTTTCCGCCTCAGGAAGCAAAGCCGAAAGGGTTCCCTTCATCGGATAGGAACTGATGATGCCCCTTTCCACCCTGACAAAACTCTCGGGTGAGAAACAAACAAGCTGATGCTTTATCCATAAGCGATAGGGAGCTTTTGATCGCAAAAATATATCTCGAAGGGAAAGATTTGTGGTTACAGGCACCTTGCAAGTGAGGTTTACGAGATAACTGTTTCCCATATTCTCATTCTTTTGCACCCAATCGAAACTTTTCTGATACTGCCTTCTATCGGGAGAAGTGAATTGCCATTCCACCTCATCCGTGCAAAAAGAAGGATGTAAAGGGATGTTATTCTGTTCGCCAAAACAGAACATCATCTCTTCGGGATGGATATCCTTTAGCGGCTCAACATAAGCCTTTGTTCCTTCATAATTAATGATAAATAGATAAGGAGTGTTGTTCATAGCCAGTTCGTTCATGCGGGCTATTCGCTCCTTCTTATTCAAACATCTCATTACACATTATTATAATTTGATGCAAAGGTACAAAAATATACGTCCATCCCCATCATTTTGTTTCATTATCTTTAACCTGTCACATGCTATAGGTTACTTTGCAGTAGTAGGCACACCAGCTTTCTTTCCAAAATGACAATCACGGAAGATAATATCCTCGGTATAATCCATACTCAAGGCATCAGGAACCTGTTCGATATTTATATTACGGAAGGTAATATCATGAAGAGGTTTTGCAACCGTACCCTGTAATACAATTCCATTATGTCGTACCTTGTTGCAATGGATATTCTCAAAATATAAATTGCCTACTTCCGAGAAATGTGTGCTACCCATCCCTTCACCCGCATACATACTGGTGACATAAATAAAATCCTCAACCTCATCAAACTTCAAATTACGCATGTAGATATCCTTCACATATCCGCCACGATCAGGATTGGTCTTCACGTAAAGTCCTCTTTTGCAGTAACCTGCATAATCACAATCTTCAACGAATATATTTTTTACACCTCCACTCATCTCAGAACCAATGACTACTGCATGTAGACCTTTAAAATGACAATTACGAATTATCACATTCTCTGTAGGCTTTGCTCTCCAGCCATCATTATCCCTACCCGATTTTATGGCCACATTATCATCACCATTATTAAAATGAACATCCTCTATCAAAATATTTCGTGAAGATTCTGGATCTATTCCATCATTATTGATGAGTTTTGCATCATATCGGATACCCCGGCAAATAATGTTTTCAGATTGAAGAAGGTGAATACACCAAAATGGGGAATTTGTAATAAATATATCCAGAATTGTGATATTTTTACTGTCGAAAAATTGAATAAGTTGCGGACGAAGATAGTAGCCTTCACCAAATTTACGTTCATCAACAGCAATTTCCTTGTGATTTTGTTCACGAGATATTTCCTTACCCTTTCCTTGCTTTGATTTCCAAGTTGCAAATGTATTGGCACAATTTCCATCAATAGTACCTTTGCCAATTATTGCTACATCGTGTAATTGATACCCATATATAAAAGGGGAATAGTTCCATAATAGAGTACCCTCCCATGAGGTTTTAACCATTGGTAAATAATATTCTGGAGTAGCATCAAAGCGGATGACAGCATCTTCCTGAATTTCTAAGGTTACATTGCTTTCCAGATGTATTGGTCCCTTCATCAACCAAACACCTTTTGGGAAAGCCAGATGCATACCTCCTTGCTTTCGAGCTTTCTTCATAGCTTTTGCAACAGCTTTTCGACAGTCGGTTTTACCATCGCCCTTAGCTCCAAAAGATAGAATGTTTGATTTGTTTCCAGATAAAGTAGCACCCGAAATTTGCTGGAGAATGGAATCTCTCCTTTCTTCAGGAAAAAATGAAGCTGCCGATGCAGAATAACAAATCAGCAACAGCAGTGCGAATAAAATATTTCTCATAAATAGGTTTGTTTTGTTTCTGCAAATATACAAAAATATATTGAACAACAAAATCTATACTGACATGAAAGTGCAATTTTACATTGTTGATACACGTCCGATATGTTTCAATCGTAAATTAACCATATTTTCCACCTCAAATAACAATTATTCCCACCCCACATGTGGGAATACAAACTATCTTTGCGATGTAATAATTAAACTACTAATTATATTATAGGTCAATAGTTATTTGAGGTAAAGTTTTTGTTTAGGATTAATTTTTAGGTTTTAGTTAAGGATAAAAGTTGTATTTAAAGGGTTACATAGAGAATACATTTCTCTAGCAACATTAAACAACGCGTAATCACAACACGCACAATTGAATAAAATGGCTTCCCCGAGAGGAGGAGCCATTTTTATTTGTAATTTACATAGAAATAATACTGAAAAAACAAATAATCCACTACTAAAAAGAGATTTTATACCCTGAAATATTTCTTTGGATGTTACCTTTGCAGGCGCAAAATAATAATAACTTAAGTTTCTCAAGTACTAAAATCTTCAATTAAGAGCATAAAAAAATGGTTCTAGGATTTTCATAATTGAATGAAAATCAGTA
>CAJOPE010000151.1 GCA_905236815.1 uncultured Prevotella sp.
ACCGTACATTTACGTTGGCTATTTCAACCGTATTCGCTAATCACCAAATTTCAAGGAGTTATATTTCGTCGAACTCACGTTATTTAATATTCAACATTCAGAATTGTTCATTCTGCTTTTATATTTGGCATTCAACAGAATGAATAGTTCATTCTGAATTATGAATTGATATTATGGATTTGATTATCAAATTCTTTTGCTCCTCCCTTTTTATTATACATTTTCTGTAATAGTCTTCCTCGCATATTTGTAACATTCTGGGAAGAGATGGCTAGTAGAGAAGCTATCTCAGAAGGGATGAAGCGAAGTCGTACTAGCATGCAAAGATGCAGTTCCTTTGGATTTATTTCAGTGTGAGTGGATAGCTCCTTTAGGAAGGATGCATCCATCTGTGTGAGGAGTTCTGATATTTCCCTCCAGTCGGCAGGAGAGGCTTCGGCTCCCTTGGCAGCAAGTCGATGGAGATGCAGCACTGGTTCGGCATTCATCAAGTCGGCTTTAAGGTTCCAGTCTTCTGGTTTCGACTGATCTTCCTGATAGTTGGCGATTTCCTTCTGCAATCGTTCCATTTCTTTCTTCGCCTTGTTGTAGGCCTCGATGTCGGAATAGTATCTTTCGTTGATATTCGAAAGCTTGCGCTTGATGGTCTTCATCGTATGTCGATGATAAATATAGAAAACAAAGACAATAATAAGCAATACAATGATGATGCAGAGTAGGAGAATGGCTTTCTGATAGCCTTCCTTCTCTTTCAAGGCCTGCTCATAATCGTTTTGCATGTCGTTGATAATTTCGCCATCCTTCACCTGAGGCATATTTCGATAGTTCTGCACCTGTATCCAGTAGATATTCCTGTCTTCTGGTTGCAAATTTAGTACGGCTTCACAGGCAGGAAGTGCAATGGTATAATCGATAGAGGTAGCAGCATCCTTCCAGTATTCCAGTGCCTTTTCTTTATTTCCTCTTTGCATTTGGATATTTCCCAAGAGGAAAGAAGTCTTTTTTGAAAGGTCATAGAGGTTGATGGGAAGCAGATAGCTTTCCGCCTTTTCCAATTGATTTTGCCGGATATAGTAGTCCCCCATAAGTATGGCGATAGCAACCTTGATGTCTTTATCTCCCTTCTGCTGATAGGGCTGCAGTTGATGCAGATAGAGTTTCATACTATCCTCTTCGCCTAATCTGTCATAGCAGTTGGCGATAAGAATCAGATTCTCAGCTATCAACGAAGAATTGTTTCGTAGGTCTTTGGCATAGCGAAGTGCCTCGGTTGCCTCTTCTACAGCATGCCGATAGTTGGCGGAATGCTGGTTGATGCGTGCTTGTATATTGCTGATGGAATAGCTCGTCCAATGACAGGTGTCGATATTTTTCTCCTTGGCAAGAATGATATTCTTTAATGCTGTTGTATAAGATTCCTTGTGAATGGCATTGAGGGCTTTGGCAGCATAACTTCGCGTAAGTCGGTCGGCATCTTCATTCTTCTGATAGAAACGGATAGCCACTTGAATGATAGAGTCGTTGCTGAAGCTTAGATTATGGCGCATACAGCTTTCCATATAGAGAAGCGCATGCAAGGCCGAATCGGCTGATGTCTTACCTTTCAGGTTGAAATCCTCTAATAGCCAGATTGTATTCGGCTGGTTATTCTTTATTTGTTTTTCGATAGTTAAAAGCTTCCCGTTATAGGTCTGCTCTTTCTGTTGAGAGCAGCCTATAACGAGAAGAGACAATAAACAGTATAAGGTTAGTTTTTTCATTTCTTCGCTTACTTTGAAAACAAAGTTAATGATTTTTCCTTAATGAGAGAAAGGTAAATTAGGAAATCTTTCCAAAATCCACTAGTTGAGACGAAAGGCGATAGGAATGATGAATTTCACTCTGACCGCTTTCCCCTTTAATTTTCCAGGAATCCATTTCGGCATACTCTTTACCACTCTCATAGCCTCTTGGTCGAGGATAGGATGAGAGCTTTTCTTAACCGAAACATTACTAATAGAACCATCCTTCTCAACGATGAAGTGGATAGCAGATTTGCCTTCCAGCTTTTTCTTCTCAGCCTCCTTCGGATATTTCACATTGTCGGAAACAAACTTCATCATAGCATTCATGCCGCCTGGGAATTGTGGCATAACATCTACTATATCATAAGCTTTAGCATTCTGTTGCGCATAGATGCCCATATTGAGAGAGAAGAGGGCGATCATCATTATTAAAAACATTTTTTTCATAATCTGATAAATTTAAAATTTTACAATTTGGTTTGCTTGTGATCACGCCACAAAAGTATTTTAAAAGTGTAAAAATTGAAAGAAAATCGTTACACAGGTTTACACAAAGCTCTAAAAATGATGGGTTTTCAAAGAAAAAGGCTATCTTTGTAGCGATTAACAAATTAATAATAACTTTATGATTACGATGAATGCTAAGGTAAAAAGAGTTCTTTTGACAATAGGACTATCATCCACCGTGATGTTTTCTATGGGACAAAATTCTAGCAATCCGCTCCTTCAGAAGAGTAGTCTTCCTTTCGGAGCTCCTGATTTCAGTAAAATCAAGTACGAACATTATCTGCCTGCTCTCAAGGAGGGCATCGACCAGCAGCGAAAGGCTATTGATGCTATTGTGAACAATAAGCAGAAGCCTACGTTCAAGAATACAATTCTCGCTTATGAGAATAGTGGCATCCTTCTCGACAGAGTATCCAGCATCTTCTTTTGTCTGACAAGTGCTGACAAGACCAAAGAGATTGCTGCTACCCAGAAGGAAATCATGCCACAGCTCACCCAGTTGGGCAATGAAGTGGCTTTCAACCAGAAACTCTTCGAGCGTGTGAAATATGTATACGATCACGAATACAAGAAACTGAAGGGTGAGGATAAACGATTGCTCGAGGAAATCTATAAGGATTTCGTTCGTGGGGGTGCTCTTCTCTCTCCAGAGAAGAAAGCTCGCATGGAGCAGATCAACAACCGCATCAGTGATTTGCAGGAGCAGTGGGGAAACCTTCTTCCTGAGGCTACCAACAACTCGGTGGTTTGGGTGAACACTAAGGAGGAACTCGCTGGTTTGAGTGAGGCTGATATCGCTCAGTGCAAGAAGGATGCCGAGAGCCGTGGTGGTAAGGTGCCTTACGCTATTGTTATTGTGAATACCACTCAGCAGGCTATTCTTGCTTCTCTCGATAACCGTGATCTTCGCAAGCGTGTTTATGAGGCTTCTATCCACCGTACGGATGGCAGCCGCAGTTTCAATACTTTCCCTGTTGTTACTGAAATCGCTAAACTTCGTGCCGAGAAAGCTGAATTGATGGGCTATAAGAACTATGCTTCTTATTCGCTCGAGAAGACAATGGCGAAGACTCCAGAGAATGTATATTCTTTCCTCAATAATCTGATTGCAGCCTATAAGCCTGTTGCCGATAAGGAAACTGCTGAGATTGAGGCTTATGCTCAGAAGACTCAGGGTAAGGACTTCAAACTTCAGCCATACGATCGTTTCTACTATTCTGCAAAGATGAAGCAGGAGCAGCTAAGTATGTCGGATGATGAGGTAAAGCCTTATTTCAATATTGATAGCGTTCAGATCAATGGTGTGTTCTATGCTGCCAATCGTGCCTATGGCCTCACTTTCAAGGAGCGTAAGGACATTCCTGGCTATCACAAGGATATGAAGGTGTTTGAGGTAATCGACAAGACTGGTAAGTCTATTGCCCTTTTCTATAGCGATTATTTCCGTCGCCCAACAAAACGTGGTGGTGCTTGGATGAGCTCTTTCGCAAAACAGAGCAAGGAGTGGAATCAGCTGCCTGTAATCTATAATGTATGCAATTTCGCTCAGGCACCAGAGGGCCAGCCTACTTATGTTACTTGGGATGAGGTGACTACAATGTTCCATGAGTTTGGTCATGCTCTCCATGGAATTCTTTCCAACTGCCGTTATAATAGTTTGAGTGGTACAGCAGTTCCTCGCGATTTCGTCGAGATGGCCTCTCAGTTCAACGAGAGCTTCGCCTCTATTTCAGAGGTGTTCGACAATTATGCAAAGGATGCCAATGGCAATGCGATGCCAGCAGCATTGAAGGATAAGATGTTGAAATCTATTTCTTTCCAGCCTTGCTATGCATTGGGCGAGAACTTAGCTGCTACTTGTGCTGATTTGGCTTGGCACATGCTTTCTTCTAACGAAATTCCTGCATCTGGTAAGGCTTCAGAATTTGAGAAAGAGGCTTTGGGTAAGGTGAATCTGCTCGATAATCAGATTCCTCCTCGCTACTTCTCTTCTTATTTCAACCATGTATTTGGTGGCGGCTATGCTGCAGGTTACTACAGCTATCTCTGGACAGAGGTTCTTGCCGACAATGTGGCTGAGGCTTTTGCCAAGAAGGGTGCCTTGAAGCAGACTACTGGTGATGAGTTCCGTGATAAGATTCTTAGCCGTGGTTATACTGTTGATTTGATGAAGGCCTTCACCAGCTTCACTGGTTTGAAAGAGCCAGATGCAAAGGCATTGCTCAAGATGAGAGGAATGTAAATGAAATTCTAAAAATAATTTTTCTAAAAAATATTTCTTCCTTCATATCATTCGTAACTATCTGATTGATAGTAGAATGCTATGAAGGAAGATTTTTTTATTTTGAAAATGATAGTTGATTGACATCTATATATCGAATAATCTTTTTATTTGATTTTTGAGAACGCTCTTTTTGTGGGGATGCAACTTTGAATTTTCCTTTATTATATGATGGATGGAATTTACCTTCATAGCATCTTCTTGTAATTCAGTTGTTAACGAATGATATGAAGGAAGAAATATTTTTTTGAAAAATTATTTTTTCCAACTTATTCATGCGGATATCGTTATAGTCGCTCTGAATTGTTAATTTTCCTAACTCGTGCGTTTAGGGGTGCTAAATGGCCCATTTAGGGAGGGTAAATGCACTGTTTAGCATCTTGAAATGGATGGGGTAGATATTTCGATAGCCGATTCTGCTCTCTTTGGTCCGAAAATCAATGGTGAAAGATGCAGAATATCCAATAGCTTTCTTGTTGCCAGACATCCGATAATGCACACAGGAAGTGATATACAAAGGAAAAGCAGACGGGTGGAATCGAAAGCGAGATAAGGGATAAACTTCTTACAGCATATCGTGAATATCGGAGAGAAGATATATAATACTAATGAGTTTCGGCCCAAAAAGAGGAAAATTCTTTTTGCTGTCTGAGGGATGTAATGATAGATAGTAAGGCAAAACGAAAAGACGAAATATACAATCAGGATGCCTTCAATGGTAGCTTTGTCGAAAGTTTCGGGATGAAGGGCGAGCAAAAGCAGGATAAGTGCTGACCAGCCTGATTTTCGGAAGATGTCTAAAGGAGTGTGCTGACTTTGACGAATGGCAACTCCTGCCAGAAAATAGAGGGCGCAAGGAAGAACGATTATGCCTAACAGTGAGATGCCATAATAGGAGAGGCCCAAAAGGATTATTCGGGAGATTATGGATAGCTTAGGCAATTTGAATGCTGCAAAATAGAGTGTGCCACAAATGATAAGCGTGTGAAGATACCAATAAGGACCTAATGGGTTCACGAATAGCTTTTGGAGCATAACTCCTGCCGAGAGATTGTCGATATGATCTCTTATGGGAAGGAATGAGGCCATAATAACATAGCCTGTCTCCATGATAAAATAAGGGACCGCCAGCCATAATATTGTTTTGCCGAAAGTTTGGATCGGACGGTTTACTTTCATCAGATAGCCTGAAATAATCAGAAATCCAGGCATGTGAAAAGTATATACAAACTGCTTGGAGAGGGGATAACCATCTCCAATATACGTTAGATGAAAGGAAATCATAAGTAGAATAAATATCGATTTAAGGAAATCCAATTCATCAATTCTCTTAGTGTTTTGTTCTATTTGGTTGATTCGCGCATTCATTACAATCGAGCTATTTTCATTTAAGGTGGTAATAGTATTGAGGTTATTCTGTTCTTATACTTATATTTTAAACGATTAATCGCGTGGAATATTATAGAATATTGTCTTTATTTTTTCACATGATGAACTTTTATTGAGCCTCTATGATCTTGACTATTTAAAAGTTTCATCTTTCAATGGAGGGAGTCCTACACTCTTCATAATACTATCCGATCTATCTCTGGGAAGCGTATCCTCTTTATAGCTTTGAGCATATAGCATGGATATCCCCATCAGAATTGTGGATAACAGGCAAATTACACGCTTGTTATTGAAAAATCTGCTTCTCATAGTCCTTAGTTCTAAAAAGAAAAATCCTCCAAGTTGTTGAGGCTCAGAGGATTTGTTCTTGTGAAAATTTGTCATTTGTGGACCAGCTAGGGCTTGAACCTAGGACCTCCAGATTATGAGTCTTTTCCATAGTGATTTTATGAAATTTCAAAAAATGCTAAATATCAGTAAATAAGCGTGTTGTAAATTTGGTGGTTTGCAGAAAATGTAGTAAATTTGCAGCAGTTTTCGAAAGAAAAGGTCACCTGAAGGTCACCCAAAACGCCAACAGACTATAGTCTGTAAGCCCTATGAATTAGGAACTTTTAAAAGAATGATGTTATGAAAACAGAAAAAGAAAAGGCTGCAAAAGGTCACCAAAATGGCCAAAATGCTTCTCAAAGCAATAGAGGGGAGAAGTGTATGGCTAAATTTACATCTTCCAATGGAAGTGTGTATGGCTCATTGACGCTTGATATTCGCAAGGCTGGCGACTATAGTCAGCCTCTGCCTGTCGTTGTAAGAATTGCCCATGAAGGGAAGAAGGGCTTTCTCAGGCTTGGGGAGAAATACACAATGGCAGAGTGGATTCAGTTGTGTGAGTATGAGAAAACAGGGCGTAGAGTCCAATTAGCGGAAAGGAATGAGCTGAAAGACTTGATGGAGAAAATCAAGGATTTGACCAACCA
>CAJOPE010000152.1 GCA_905236815.1 uncultured Prevotella sp.
AAAGCTAACTCAATGGTTTAGCTGGTCTAAACCGACGGTTTACGACCTCTAAACCGTGCATTTACGTTGGCTATTTCAATAGTATTCTTTAATCACCAGGTTTCATACAGTTATATTTCGTCGAACTCACGTTAAAAACGGTATTCAACAAAAATGGGATAAGTAAAAAATGGAGCAGAATAAAAAAAATGAGATTAGTTGAATAAATTCATAAGAATGATCGATTTAGCTTGATTACACTTATCGTGCAAGTGGAGAATTAGAATAAAATTACCTAATATCAAAAAGTGTCAGCCACTGATTATCACTAAAATAGCATAATTATCTCTATTTTGTATAAGAACAAGAAAATCTGCTAGTTCAAACATAAAAAAAATGCTGATTCGTGTACACATTAGTAGAATTTGAACTATCTTTGCTGCAATATTCGCACAATAAGAGAGAAATAATAAGCAAAAATCATTCGATGATTAGCATTAAATATTCTATTGGTCAAACAAACATACATAAATATGACAAGAAAATTTTACTTCCTATTCACATTACTGCTGTTGGCAGTATGTGGAAACACATTTGCAGATAGTTTTACTATCGCTTTTACTGCAGGTACGAAAACTGCGACAGCTATTCAGAATTCAACCCAGAAAGCTACTGTTATCGCAGATTCTCTATTCCGTGATGATACTGGCAAGGCCCTCGATTATTTCGGAAGCCAGCCATTCTCTGACATAACAAATGCTTATTATGGTAATAACACCTATGCACTTCGTTTAGGAGTGCTTAATGCTGCCAAGACATCAGGCTCCATCACATTCACTTTTGATGAGAACAAGGAACTCTATGTTGACAGTATCGTTGTGAATGCTAATGCCATCAAGAATTCGGCTACTCTTTCTGTAAACGGACATACAAATAAGGCTGTTACATATTCTTCCAACAACCTTACCTTCAAATTCGATTGTGAGGAGATGAAATCCTTTACTTTGTCATCAGAAAATGCTACCTATATAAATTCTATCAAGGTTTACTATGGCGCTACAGGTCGTGGAGCGAGTCTCACTTCGCTTATGCTTGCAGAAGGTGTATCTCTTAAGAAGCAGTATATGGAAGGTGACAATTTCGACACTAGCGGTATGACTGCTATTGGTATCTACAGCAACGGCGAGATCAAGACAATCCAGTCTCCTCTTACATGGGTTGTAACCCCTGATCCTCTCGCAACTGGTACTACATCCGTCGAGCTTGTTGCTTCTATCCAGGGTGTAACCTCAGCTCCTTACATCGTAAATGGTCTCACCGTTTATTCTAAGGGTAGCAAGGAAGAGCCTATCACTGTGGAAGAGGCCTTCAAATACATCAAGCTCTTCAAGAGCATCAGTGGTGTATATATAAAAGGTATCGTTACCAGCAACACAGGAAAAATCACAGAAGGAAGAACTTTCTATCGAATTTCTGACGATGGTACACAAAACAACGAATTAAGAATTACCAACGGTCTCTCTTATAATGGCGAGAACTTCACTACTCTCGATGATATCGAGGCTGGTAAGTATGTAACAGTATATGGCGACTTAGGCTATAGCAACGAGAACGAGATTGTAGAGAAGAACAGTCAGTTGGTAGATAGCTATTCTGCTGCTGTCATCGACGAGAATGCGGATGAGTATATCCCTGAAGAAGGCATCTCTAACGTTATCGTAAAGCGCACATTCACTCCAAATTGCTGGAATACATTTGCAGTTCCATTCGACATCACTGCTGAGCAGATTGCTGAGGTATTTGGAGCTGAAACCAAGGTTGCCAAACTCGTTAGCGACACCGAGAAGGAAGATGGTTCTTATACTCTTAATTTCGCTACAGCTACAAGCATCGAGGCTAACGTTCCTGTTTTGATCTGGGGTGTAAGCAACGCAGGTCCTTACTTCTTTAAAGATGTTGATGTAAAGGTTTCAACAGATAGCTACGATGACAATGATGACGAAGTTGACTTCTATGAGACAACAAGTGCTTATACTGAAACCGAAAACTGTGTTTATTCTGTAGCCTATGCAAAATATACTGTTGCGGAAGCAGAGGCAAATACTAATAGCGCTTGGTACATCGCCAGCGACAACAAATTCTACCAGGTAAAGGGTGGCGAGACCTTCAAGATCACAACAGGTATGTTTGCAATGGTAAGTTCTGCTTTTGCTGCTAAAGGCTTGACCTTCTCTATCGACAATGAGGTTACTGCTGTAGATTCCATTCAGACAGAGACAAAGGTTGCTGACGCACCTCTTTATAATCTTGCAGGCCAGAAGGTAGGCAAGGACTATAAGGGCGTAGTTATCCAGAATGGTAAGAAGTTCATTTTGAAATAAACAATTAAACTATATAATTATGAGAAAGAATTATATTCAGCCAAATACTTTGTATACTTCTATCGAAGAAGAAACAAGTATACTTGAAATCTCAGCTGCAGGTATCGAGAATCCTCCAACACCAGGAACCGATACTCCTCCTAGTGGTCCTACCTCTAAGGAAAATACCCCCCAGAACTATAACGTTTGGGACGATTAAAATATACATAGCTACCTAGCATAAGGGGGAACTCTGTTATTAGAGTTCCTCCTTTTTTTGATTTTTGCACACATTATGCAAGTCAAAACAAAGACTTAAAGCACGATATTAATAACATTGTTATCTGTTGATTATCACTAATGTGACAACAATATAACACATTTGTAAAAGATTCACCAAAATATGAACTAAATTCTAAAAAAAAGAGCTAAAAACGTGCAATATTAAAATAAATGCCTTATTTTTGCCCTAAAGATTCTTTGCTAAGAGCTCGAAGAACTAAGAACTGTAATTAGTAATGCCACATACTCAGAAACAGTAATTTATAATAAAATGTAATAATTTAAACATACATGAATATGATACGGAAAATTCACTTTATCTTCACGTTACTGCTATTGGCGGTATGTGGACATTCGCAAGCGGTTGAGATCTATTATGAAGTTACCTTTGCTAATAATTCAAAAGATGTTGAACCCCTTAAAACAACCACATTAAACACTACATTCATTAAAGACAACTTCGATAAATTTGAATCAAAACCATGTTCTAATATCAAAGCGGCATATTATGGTATGCTGGATAATGTTATTAGATTAGGTCAGGACAATTCTACGGGCGATGGAAAAATCACATTTGCCTTATCGCCAACTGGACAGGTGAAAGCTACTAAGATCGTGGTAAATGCCCAAAGTAGAAATAAATCCACACTAAAGTGTAATGGTATCCAATCAAGTGAGTTCAAGACCGTTCCTGTCGACTTGACTTACAATCTGGATGGAAACACATTGCTCTCTAAAATTACACTTGAAACCAACTATTACACACTTATCAACTCTATCAGAGTATTCTATGAGAGCGACGAAGAACCTTCGCTTGTCTCTATAGGTGTGGCTGAAGGTAATGTAAAGAAAAACTATCTCGAGGGCAGCACCTTCGATTGTACAGGTATGTCTCTTTATGGCACCTACAACGATAATAGCCGCAAGGTTATCACCGAGAATATAGTATGGGAAGTTGACCCTACTCCACTCGCCCTGGGAACAACCTCGGCAAAGGTGAAAGCTACCATCAATGGAGTAGCCTCCATACCATATACCGTTAATGGCATCAAGGTATATTCAAGGGGAACTGCCGAAGCTCCTATCACCGTGGCTCAGGCTAACCAACTGAGTAGTTTGTTTAATAATGTCGAGAATGTCTTCGTGAAGGGTATTGTGGTAAGCAATAGCGGAACCATCAACGAAGGAGCTATCAGCTTTAATATTTCCGACGATGGCACAGCTACCAATCAGTTGAACGTCAGCGATTGCAAATCTTTCTTAAGGAGCGACTTCACCTCTCTCGACGATGTAGCTGCTGGCAAAACCGTAACTGTGAATGGTCTTCTCATTAATTCAGAGGATAACTATCTGATTAATGGTATACTCGTAAATCCTGATCTCACCAACGAAATAAATGACCAGGATGATGTATACACACCAATTGAAGGTGTTCAGAATATTCTACTGAAACGCACCTTCGACTCATCCGGATGGAATACCCTCGTATTGCCATTCACTGCGAGCGAAGAACAATTGAAAGAAGTTTTCGGCGAAAACGTGAAGCTTGCTGTTCTTTTAGGCACAACAAACGATGGGAATGATCATTACACCCTCAATTTCAACTATACTACCACTATCCAGGCGAATTCACCTGTACTGATAACAGGTATAAGCAATTCTGGCCCATTCGAATTCAAGAATGTGAACGTAGTTGCACCTACCAGTATATCAGGAATTCCATTCCAGGTTGCAGGCCATCAGGTGAATGATTTCGCTATTGGCGGAACTTACAAAAAAGTTACCATCCCAGCCTATGCAGCTCAAGCTAAGCAGATATGGTATATTGCCAGCGACAACAAGTTCTATCAGGTGAAGGGAGGCGAGACCTTCAAGATTACCCGATGCTGCTTTATTCTCAACAATACAAGTACTTCAGCAAAGGGTATGACCATTATGCTAGACAACGAGGAGATTACCTCGGTAGATGGTATCCAGCTTAATGCAAAGGCAAACAATGCTCCTCTTTATAATATAGCAGGACAGAAGGTAGACAACAGCTACAAGGGCATTGTGATCCAGAATGGCAAGAAAATATCAAGATAATGATGATTCCTAATAATATTAATACTATAGCCTTATGAAAAAGATATATATTCAACCTAATACAATGTGCTCATCTATTGATGAGGAAGCTAGTCTTTTAGAGATTTCTGCTTCAGGAATCGACAATCCTCCTACTCCTGGCACAGATCCAGCTCCAAGTGGACCGTGTGCTAAGGACAACTATATACCCAAGAACTACAATATTTGGGACGATTGATTTTACTGGGGAGTTCAAATTATGAACTCCCCTTTTTTAGCAAAAAAACATTAAATCAACTATTCTCGATTTTACTTTTACCCTTTTTTTGCATCCAAGATGATAAAAATCGCATAAACATTATCTATAAACTCAACTTTTTAGAAATGAAGAAAATCATCTTAATGGCTTGTCTCGTATTGGCAAGCGCAAGCGCGATGGCTCAGGAGGTGAAGAAACTTCCCGAGCCTAATAAGAAAGTGAAAATGACTTTATTCGAGGCTCTCCAACAGCGTAAATCGGTGCGTACATATTCTGACAAGGATATTGACGATATGAAGCTTAGTCAACTTCTGTGGGCAGCAGTGGGCATCAACCGTGCTGATGGCCGTCTCACCTCGCCTACCGCTATCAATGCGCAAGACATTACCGTATATGTATGCCGCAAGGATGGCGCATGGCTCTATAATGCCAAGGATAATTCGCTTACCAAGGTGAGCGATAAGGATTTGCGACAAGCAGCTGCCTCCCGACAGGCTTTCTCGGCAAAGGCTCCTATCACACTCGTGCTGGTGAGCGACAATGCTAAACTCCGTGGAAAAAACAACGATGAGCCTACCCTTCTTGGAGCTATGGATGCAGGCTATGTGAGTCAGAACATCGACCTTGCGTGCGAGGCACTCGGTCTGGCTACGGTTCCTCGTGCCACCATGGAGAAAGATACACTCAAAAAAGAATTGAAACTGGCAGAGACTCAGAATGCTGTATTGAATCACCCTATTGGTTATCCTAAATAATTATACTTAAACATACAAGATAATGAAAGACTTTAATTACTATGCTCCTACCGAGGTGGTATTCGGTAAGGATTCTGAAGAAAAAGTTGCCCAACTAGTAAAACACTATGGTGGCAGTAAAGTATTAGTACATTTCGGCGGCAAGAGTGCCCTGCGCTCTGGCTTGCTCGACAAGATATGCAATCTGCTCAAAGAGGGCGGCATCGACTATGTTACTTTAGGTGGCGTAGTGCCAAACCCTCGCCTGAGCAAGGTTCACGAGGGTATTGAACTTTGCCGTAAGGAAGGTGTAGATTTCATCCTTGCAATAGGTGGAGGTAGCGTTATCGACTCTTCAAAGGCTATCGGTTATGGTATCAACTACGAGGGCGATGTATGGGATGTATATACTGGTAAACACACGCCAGAATCGTTCGTTCCTGTTGCTTCTGTCCTGACTATTCCTGCAGCAGGAAGCGAGATGAGCGACTCGAGCGTTATCACCAATGAAGATGGCGACGTGAAGCTTGGCTATAGCAATAATCTCTGCCGCCCTAAGTTCGCGATCATGAATCCGGAGCGTACCTTCACATTGCCTCCTTATCAGACGGCAGCTGGCGTCACCGATATCATGATGCACATGATGGAGCGCTATTTCTCACACGAAGGTGATATGACGGTTACTGATAATGTTACAGAGAGTCTTCTTCGCACAATGAAAAACTGCATATATGAAGTATTAGCTAATCCTGAGGACTATCGCAATCGTGCCCAGATTATGTGGGGTGGTTCTCTGGCTCATAACGATCTTTGTGGTTGCGGACTTGTTGGCGATTGGGCTACACATGAGATTGAACACGAGTTGAGTGGAATGTTCGATGTTACTCATGGAGCAGGCCTTGCAGCTATCTGGCCTTCCTGGGCTCGTTATGTGATGAAAGAGGATATATCTCGCTTCGTACGTTTTGCAGTAAATGTGATGGGGGTAGAGAACGATTTCACAAATCCTGAGGCAACCGCAGAGCGTGGTATTGCTGCAATGGAATGTTTCTATCAGTCGATTGGAATGCCTATCAATATTCACGAGCTCATCGGCCGTGAGGTTACCGATGAGGAAATCAAGGTGATGGTTCGTAAGTGTACTCACAACTACACAGTTACTCAGGGCCACTTCAAAGTGCTGAAGACAGAGGATATCGAGGCTATTTATAAAATGGCGAGATAGAAATTTGCTTTGGAAGCAAATAACTTTTACAGAAAGAAAGAGAAGAACGACGATTTTGAACTTGGATGGCCAAAGAATAAAAACCATTGGCGTTAGTGCAAAATATCTTTCTTAGATTAACTATAATATTTTGAGTGTATGAGGCTTTTAATGCTTCATGCACTTTTTTAATTTCAGCACACTATACTTTCTACTTTGCCACAACCAAGCCAGCAACTGCTGCAATTCTCACAGTTGTCAGCACAGACATGGGGCGATTTATTGAAGAAATCGTTATCTCATCTTGCATCTGCCCGCATTTTCATGAATTTATAAAATTCGAGATAAACAGATATAGCGAGAGCACTATCATACATCCAGCCACTATCTTTTGATATTTCTTGCGGTTGATGTCCTTGATCAATTTCAAAGCAGTATAATTTCCAGCTATCATTGCTGCTGCTATGAAGAGACCGTTAAGTATGATATCAATATTGACCAAATTCAGCTTGCCATAAACGATGATCTTTACGATATGCATCACGCAAGCTGCTGTAGCCTCACTGGCTATATAAGAAACCGGGGAAAGGTCGAGCGAAAGGAATGTAGCACTGCTCAAAGGTCCAGATATGCTCAGCAATCCGTTGATGAATCCCGTAATAGCACCCCCTATAAGCATGGTCGATGGACGCTTCCTCAGTCTTATCTTCCCTCTCATTTTCAATATAGCAAAGACGATGAGCGCTACAGCTACGATGCATGTCATCATGTGTTTTGGCGCAATGGAGAACCCGTATGCGCCAAGAGCTGATAAGGGAACAGCTGTCAGCAGAAACCAGCAGGTCTGTTTCCATTCAATCTCCTTCCATCCCATTATTGAACGAGACGCATTGCTCAGCAGTTGGGCGATTGTACTGATAGGTACTGCCACCTCAATTCCAAAGAAGTATGTAATGACAGGAAGCAGAATCATTCCACCACCAAATCCAACAGCACTCGATAGGAATCCTGCAAATAAGCCAACTATGATAAGTATGATGTACATTATATTTTTACATTCAGATTACAATAATCTATCCCTGATCGGTCATTATATTCTTTTTATAAAATGAGCGGGTGAAAAACACAAATAAAAGCAGTCCTACGAGATGTATGGCTACATTCATCCTGAAACAAGCATCGTAGCCAAAATACTCAGCAACGATACCTCCTGCGAGAATTCCAAGGCCCATGCCTAAATCCCATGTTGTGAGAATCGAAGAATTGGCAGTTCCTCGTTCATCATGGCGTGCCACACCAATTATCATATTTTGCAATGCAGGCCAAATATGCCCATTGCCTAGACCTATAAGGAGAGCAGAGCCATAGTATCCAATGGTTGATGGCCAAAGTATAAATATCGTATAGCCGATTGTAGCGAGTATGATACCCACGATGGCGCTATAAACAAGACGACCTTCGCGCAGTGACTTTGAGCCTTGAAAACGTGAGGCTATCAAACCTATTGACAGCAAAAGGAAATAGGTTCCCGTACCAGATGTGATACCCAGATGCTCCTTGCCATAGATTGCCACATAATTACTCATCAATCCCCAACAGAATCCGAAAAAGAGCATATTCAGTGCAATCAGCCAACCCTTGACAAGAAAGAATCTATCAAACGAAAACTTGCAGTTTCGCTTGACAGTTTGTCGACTAGGTAATTTCACCATGTAGGATGAAATGAATCCCAATCCTGCAACGATAAATGCGAACCAGAAGAGTATGTCGAAGTTGTGGGTGTAACGATAGATCAACACTGCCACTGATGGGGCAATAGCCGAGCCAAGATTGTTGCTGATGCCATAGTATCCTATTCCCTCGTTGCGCCGAGATGATGGCAGTACATCAATTGCCACCGTGGAATTCGCCACCGATGAAGCACCATACGGACCGCCATGCAAGGTTCGCACAATTGCAAACAGCACCAACGACCCTGCTACGATATATCCAGCAAATGTTATGAAATATAAGAAAAGCACAAAGAGCAACACGCGTTTTCGGGAAAAAGAATCAACGATGAATCCACTAAAAGGTCGAACAAAAAGTGCTGTTAGTGAATAGCCGCAAAGTACTAGACCTATCATATCCTTCGAAGAATCAAACTGTTCTGCCATATAGATTGGCAGTAATGGCGTGAGTAGATAGAAGGAGAAGAAAAGACAAAAATTAGTAAACATCACTTTGATGTAATTCGAATTCCATAGTTTTTCTTTTTCCATTATTTCGACATTTTTAAATCATTTACAAAGGTACGCAAAAATAATGGAAAAAGATAATGTATCCATATTTTCACTGACTTTATTGTCCCATTGGTTGGCAGAATCTTATAAATCTTATCCATAATTTCGTAACAGAAACATAAAAAAATGAATTACTTTTGCACCGTGAAATGAGCCTATATGGTTCATTGTCAACTTTTAAAATTGGAAAAGAAAAAACAACTACGATTATGACACAGAAAGTATATACCGTGAATGGTATGAAGTGTCCTCATTGCGAGGCACATGTTGCTGACTCAGTAAAGGCATTGGCAGGCGTTAGTGATGCTAAGGCTGATCACGATGCTTGTACATTAACTGTTGATCTCGACGAAACTCAGGTATCTGATGAGCAGATTCAGGAGGCAGTAAACAGTTTGGGTCGCTATGAGTTGACACTCTAATTTAGAGGTTTATTATATGAAGAAAACAGTTCCTGTTATTGGTATGGCTTGTTCTGCATGTTCTGCGAATGTGCAGCGCAAGCTTGATGAACTCGAAGGTATCAATAAAGCGAATGTGAACCTGGTTGGTCGCTCTGCTTTTATTGATTTCGACGAGAATGTGATTACTCTTGAGAATATCAAGAAAGAGATTAACGATATCGGCTATGATATGGTGATTGAGGAGGACCGAAGTGCCGAGGAGATTGAGAAGCGCGAGTACACATTGCTCAAGCGCAAGACGATCCTCTCATGGATTTTCTCGATTGTGGTTATGTGTGTTAGCATGCGCTGGATTGACCTTGGTTCTAAGTCTATGGCTAATCAGGTGGCTATGCTTATTGCCATCGCCAATATGCTCTATTGTGGTCGTCAGTTCTATGTAACAGCTTTCAAGCAGCTTAAGCATGGTGCTGCCAACATGGATACTCTTGTTGCACTTTCAACAGGTATCAGCTTCATTTTCAGTGTTTTCAATACATTCTGGGGTGAAGCAGTCTGGGGTGCTCGTGGTATTGACTGGCATACCTATTTTGATGCAAGTGTGATGATCATAACCTTCGTGCTTACAGGTCGTCTGCTCGAGGAAAAGGCAAAGGATGGTACTGCATCAAGCATCCGCCAGCTTATGGGTATGGCTCCTAAGACTGCTCATATTGTGGATGGAGGTGAGATTCGTGAAGTACCAATCTCTACCATTGAGAAAGGTGATGTGCTCGAGGTTCGTCCTGGTGAGAAGGTACCTGTTGATGGTGAGGTGATCTCGGCAGAAAGCTTCATGACAGCAGATGCAGCCTATGTGGATGAGAGTATGATCACTGGTGAGCCTACTCCTACAGAAAAGAAGAAGGGTTCTACAGTGCTTGCTGGTACAATTCCAAGCCAGGGTAAGTTCCGCATGCGTGCTCGTCAGATTGGTGAGGATACTGCTCTTGCTCATATCATCCGTATGGTGCAAGAGGCACAAGGTTCTAAGGCTCCTGTTCAGCGCATCGTTGACAAGGCCGCTTTGATCTTCGTTCCTGTTGTAGCTTGTATCTCATTGATTACTTTCCTCGCATGGCTTCTCATAGGCGGTACAGCCTATCTGCCTCAAGCTATCATTTCTGCTGTAGCCGTATTGGTTATCGCTTGTCCATGCGCTATGGGCTTGGCTACTCCTACAGCTCTTATGGTAGGTATCGGAAAGGCGGCTGAGAAGCAGGTGCTCATCAAGGATGCAACTGCATTGGAGAGCATGCGCAAGGTGAATGCTTTGGTTACTGATAAGACAGGTACACTCACCATTCCTAATCTTAATGTAGATTTCACCAAGGCATCCGATCTCGCTCTTGAAGAAAGAGAAGTATTGAAACCAAATGCCAAGGAAGCAGTTAAAATGCTTCAGGAAAGCGGTATTGAGGTCTACATGATGAGTGGTGACAAGGAAGAAGCTGCTAAATACTGGGCCGACAAGGCTGGCATCAAGCACTATCAGAGTAAGGTGTTGCCACAGGATAAAGAGAATCTCGTGAAGAAACTCAAGGCTGAGGGCAAGACAGTAGCGATGATGGGCGATGGTATCAACGATACTCAGGCATTGGCTTTGGCAGATGTAAGTATTGCTATCGGCAAGGGTACTGACGTAGCTATGGATGTAGCGCAGGTAACCCTTATGGGTAACGACCTAATGGCAATCCCTGAGGCTATCAAACTCAGTAAGCGTACTGTTAGAATGATCTGGCAGAATCTCTTCTGGGCATTCATCTACAACATCATCTGTATTCCATTGGCTGCTGGCGTTCTTTACCTCTTCGGTATTGACTTCCAAATCACTCCAATGTGGGCAAGTGCCTTGATGGCGTTATCATCAGTATCAGTGGTGCTCAATAGCCTCAGACTAAAATTACTAAAGTTTCCCACTTGCCATTTTACCGGCTTTCGCGAATAATCAAACATTGCAATATACTGATTGACAATCTATTAACAT
>CAJOPE010000153.1 GCA_905236815.1 uncultured Prevotella sp.
AAAGCTAACTCAACGGTTTAGCAGGTCTAAACCGACGGTTTACGACCTCTAAACGGTGCATTTACGTTGGCTATTTCAACTGTTTTCTCTAATCACCAATTTTCAAACATTTCAAACAGTTATAATTCGTCGAACTCATGTTAATTAGTATTGTAGCTTGTTAGTGGATAATTCATTTTTTTATCGAATAAAAAATAATGTTTAGTATATATTTTCTTTGGTACGAATAAGATGAATTGAAAATTAATTATTACCTTTGCAAACGATTTTAAGCAAATAAATATGAATAAATTAATCCTCTTGGGAGCATTGTTTTTTGCTTCGCTGTCATCTCATGCCCAGGTAAATCCGCATGAGGGATATTTGATTACTAACTCTAATGATACCATCTATGGAACAATAGATTATCTATCTGACGAGAAGTGTGCGAATGAGTGTTTGTTTAAGGCAACCAATGATCTGGATTTTAAGGCTTATAAGCCGAATGAGATTAAAGGTTATCGTTTCTTTCGCGATGGCGTGTTTTATGTAAGTAAGAACTTTCCTGTTGATGGTGTAGAGAAAACTTTCTTTGCCGAGTATTTGGTAAAGGGAGGTATTAGCCTTTATCATTATCGAAAGAATGGACAGGATTATTATTTTTTTGAGAATCAAGAGGGCAATGTTGCTCAGATGAAGGAGTTGGAATTCCAATACGAGTCTAGTGAAGAACAACGTATGGCGATTCGTGAGAATTTGAAATATGTGAGTCAAATTTTAAAAAAAGATCCTAATACGGTTACCCAGTTGAATAGTAGAACTCGTGTTTCAGAGAAATCGTTGGTTAATCTGGTGAAGAAGTATGATGAGAAATTCTGTACTGCTGATGGTGAGTGTATTCAGTTTGAATATGAAACGAAAGCAAGTACTTCGTCTTCCTTTCGTTTACTTGCAGAAGCAGGTGTAGAGTTCTCTTCCATGACCTTGTCTCCAGCCAATGATTATTATGCAAAAGGAGGCGATTTGAAAATGGAATCCTCTGTTGTTCCTGTAGTTGGTATTGGTAGCCGTATTTTCTTTCCTCGTTTTAGCAACCATTTTTATGTGGATGCCTTGTTGAAGTTTGGATTTGTGAATACCCATAGTAATAGGATTGTCAAGAAAGTTTATGGTGGTTCTCCTAAAGTAAAGTATACTAATGGAGAAATAAAGTTAGATTTTGGCTATAACATACTGCCTGATAAAAAGCTGTCTCCAATTGTTCATTTAGGAATTCTAGCTTCTGAAGCTTTGAATGTAAAAATAGAAAATGCCCCTGGTTATGGTTTTCAAGATATGACTGGTCATTGTTTTGGTTTAGGCTTGACAGGAGGCTTGGGTGCTGATTATAAACTTGGCAATCACCATTTAGGACTTTCTGTTGATTATCTGTATCGTTCGTATGGTCCGATGGGAAATAAGGTGAATGGTTTTGCTGCGAATCTCAAATTTGTATTATAAAGTAAAGGGCTGCTCAAAATGAGCAGCCCTTTAAAATATTGTATGTATTCAGAATTACTTCTGGATGAACTTCTTGCCGTTAGCAATAACAACACCCTTGTAATCCTTAGATACCTTCTGACCAGCGAGGTTGTAAAGAACTGCGTTCTCAGCCTTAGCAGCAACTACGTCATTGATACCTGCTGTCTGTGCAGCAAATGCAGCCTTGACATCAATAGCCTTGCAATTTACAGGCTCACCCTTCTCCAAAAGTACAATATCTGCAGAAACACCATTCTGGATAGAGATGTTAGCATCACCTGTTTTATCAAAATAGTAACCAAGAAGAGTCATCTTAGAGCCGCATGCGTTTACAAGATATTCAAGACCTTCGTATACTGGAACTTTGATTACGCCAAGTCCATTTTGCTTTACTGCACTAGCAGCATCACCAGTGTAGTAAACTTCTGGCCATTCAACTTTGTAACCTGCAGGGAGGTGACCAAGGTTTTCTTTTTCACCTTCTAGCTGATAGCCCTGAAGGTCGTAACCATAGGCAGTAGGGATAGAAGCCTTTGAACCATCTGTAGAAGCAACAAACTTATAGCCAATAGGTGAGTAGCCATTCTTGTCACCTTCTGAAACTTGATACTGCTTATTTGATGAAGCTTTATGGATTACATAAAGATATCCATCGGCTCCAATAGTGAACTTATATACAGCTCCAGCTGTTGGAGCTTCTGAAACGTTAGCGCTGTTGCCACCACTTGCACCTGTAGGGTTTGTATTTCCTTGGAGTCCATAATCGTCTTCGAAAAGAGACTTACCGTTGACAATTACTGTCTTGTAGCTCGTTTCATCGATTTTAGGTCCATTAGCACCAACATACTGGTACTGGTCATCAAAAGCTGCTGTAAGAGTAACGTTCTCTGTTTTTGCAAATTCAGTTCCTGCTGAAATTGCAACCTTTGTTTTTTCTGCATCTACGCCAAGTACTTTGTAATTAACCTGTGATGACTCCTGAGCATTTGCAGAAAATACTGCAGCAAATGCCATACTTAAAAGTAAAGTTTTTTTCATAATAAAATGTGTTTTAGGATTTAAAATATAAGTTGAGCGGAGGACAGGCCTAATAGCCTGTCCTTCTGTTGTTTGTTGCTATTCAGTCTTTGAACCAGTGAATGTGTAGTTGAAGGTCTTCATCTTTCTACCATCGCGCTGGCTGAATTTAAATGCTGTCGTTAAGGTTTTATTTTCAATTCTACCACCAAAAATAGAGCCAAGGGCGTTTGTTGCTACATCGTTGTTAAAAACAAATGTTGAACCATTAGCACCTGCATAAGCTATGTTTGCAACACTTTTTGCGTTTAGGCTAAATTCATCACTTGAAAATTGTATATCTGCGGTGTAAATAGAATCAGTTGCTGTCACAGTGATAGTTCCCTGGGCTGAAGTTGTTTCGCCTGCATTCTCTCTAGTGAATGTACCAGTATAAGTACCTGCTGCTATAGTAGCGGGATTTCCTGCTGGTGCTGCAGCATCACCATCGTCACTACAAGAAACTAGTGCGAGGCTAAATACCATCAAAGCGATTAATGAATATATTATCTTTTTCATCTTTGAATTCTTTTAATTATTAAGTATACTTACTTATTAATAACCAGGATTCTGGTCAGCTGTTGTAAGGCTGTAGTTACTATTGATAGCCTGCTGAGGAATAGGGCGATACCACTTTACTTCACCTCTTGCATTACTCATATCTGCAATAGAATTGATATAGCTATTGAATGCAATGTTGTAACGAACTAACTGCTTTGTTCTGCGAAGTTGTGTCCAACGCTCAAACTGGCCATATAATTCACGTGCACTTTCATCAAGAATAACATCCAATGGAGTGATAGAACCAAATGAAGCAGGTGTGCTGTATGCTGCAGTATAATTGTCGAATGAACTCAATTGTCTTGCGTTTGCACGTGCTCTTACTGCATTTACATAGTTCAGTGCCTCAGATTCATTTCCAGCTAGAAGATATGCTTCTGCTGCAACAAGATACATATCACTTAAATCGAATACTACAATATCTCTGTAGTCCAATTTTGTGTTATTCTGACATTCTGTTTCTGGATCGTCCCACTTCTTTACTGTAGTACCACCGTTTACTGAGAGACAAAGATTCTCATAGGTAAGAGTAGTCTTTGTGAAAGTTCCATCTTCCTTGAAAGTGTACTGGATAGCTGGACTTGACAAGATGAATGCAAGAGTTTGGTTCTTGAATTTAGTTCCGCTAATTGCATATCTTGCCTGGTTAGCTTTGAATTCAGCTTCCACTTCAGATGTTGATGTATATGCAGGGAAGTAGCGAAGACCATAATTCAAATTTGCAGTGTCACCTTTATAGTATGCATAGTAACCAGTTTTACCCCAATCAGCTACAGGGTCTTCTGTTGTATTATACATTTTGGTCATGAAAGTTCCCTCATAACGAGTATCGCCTCTCTGCCACAAATATAAAGCCTTTTCTGTCATAGCTCCATTAGAGCCAACCTGCTTATAACCGGTTTTTGTTGGGTCACCATAGTAATCACCAAACATATTTTGAAGACCATGACCACCTGAAGACAAGTCACCAGGATATCCTGCTCTATTATACTGTACAGACCAGATTTGTTCATTGTTTCCTTCATTTGAAGGAGCCCACTTCTGCTCGAAAGTCTGAGTAAGTTGGGTACCATTGATAGCTTTAACAGCCCAATCTGCTGCTTTCTTGAAATTCTCTGTACTGTTTACAGTGTAAGTACCAGCTTCAGCATTGGTCAGAGTTGTATTCATATCCCAAGCTTCAGCAAGATAATACTTTGCAAGAAGAGCTGCTACAGCTTGTTTACTGGCATTACCTTTGTAATCTGTTTCTGGTAGCAAGTTACTGTTGTATACTTCTTCCAATTCGGCTTCTGCGTTATCGTAGATAGATTCCAAACTTGCCTTTGGATAATTACGATTTGCATCAGACTTGTAAGTGTCAAGATAAGGAACTCCGCCAAACTGTTGTGTTAACAGATAATATGCATATTGACGAAGAAATTTTCCCTCTGCATCACCAACAGTGTTTTCGCCAGCTTTTTCTTTGTAGAAATTAGCTGATTGAATGAGGGTGTAGCAATTCTTGTAGAAAGAACTACATTCACCGTCTTCAGATGAAAGTGAATATCTTTGTCTGTCACCTGGATCTTTGCCACGTACAGAAGTGTAAAGGTCAGTACCAGCACAGTTCAATTCGTAGTTGCCTGTAACTGCTCTGAGAGAATAGTAGGCCTGTGCTTTTGCAGAATTAATACCTTCATTATTAGAAAAGTATTCGTCGGTACCTATACCTGCCGATTTGTTTTCTGCATCCAGAAAGTCGTTACAACTTGTGAGGGTTGCTCCTGCAAGTACAACGGCTAAGGATAATATTTTAGTCTTTTTCATTTCTTAATTCAATTAGTGTTAGAATTTAATGTTTGCACCAAACTGCCATGTAGTTGTGCTTGGACCATCATACTTCAGTGATGCATCAGCCCACTCAGGATCGAATCCCTTGTAGTTTGTGAATACGAATGGGTTGGTTACGTTTACATAGAGACGTAATTTCTGACAACCGAACTTTGAAGTCAATGCCTTAGGGAAAGTATAACCCAAAGTGATATTCTTGATCTTTGCATAAGAAATGTTCTGGAAATTACCTGCACCATTTTCAGAACCCCAGTAAGAGTTGCATGTACCACCATTTGAACCACCATTGTTAGGGAAAGGATACTTTCCATAATGGGTTGTTTGCTGGTAAACAGGGTTGATATAGGTACCATCGCTGTTAACACCATCACAATTGATAAGGGTACCAGCAGGAATGTAGAAGTCCATATTCAAACGGGTACGTCCACGGTCTGTGTAGTCTGTATAACGCTCGTAGAAGTTAGAGTAAACGTTGAAATGCTGTTTAGTGTAAAGTGTAGCACTAAAATCGAAGCCCTTGTAACTTACGTTAGTAGTAAGACTTCCAATCCATGCTGGATCAGCACGATAAACCTTCTTGTCATTACCGTCAAGAGTACCGTCACCATTCATATCAACAACAATAGGGCTACCTTCTTTCCAGCCATAGCAAGCATAGTAGTAATCACTCTGCTTTACAGTGCTACCAGGTGTGAACCCTTTGAGTTTAGCAATTTCATTGTCAGGTACAGTCATGCTGCCATCTGTAACGATGCCATCCCAAAGATAACCATAGTAGTTATTTACGGAACCGTTTATAAACAAGTTACCAGATGCTTTAGATCCGATAATGTTGTTACCTGTACCATCGATTTCCTTAACATGGTTGCTATTATGTGAGTAGTTTGCTGTAACCGACCAGTTCAAGTCCTTATTCTGGATAATGATACCTGTTACTGTAGCCTCGATACCCTTGTTGAGTACAGAACCGATATTGGTCTTCATGCTGCCACCACCAACTTCAAGTGGGAGAGGAACACTATACAACAAGTCTTTAGATTTCTTGTTATACAAATCAATGCTACCATTGATTCTACCATTGAGGAATCCGAAATCCAAACCTAAGTTGATTTCCTTTGAGGTTTCCCATGTGAGGTTCTGGTCTACGATGCCTGAAGGATAAGCTCCATTAACATAAGTAGAGCCAAATGGATAATAATGGCCTTTTGATACATCCAAATACCAGTCGTAATTGCTGATACCCATATTGTTACCTGTTACACCATAAGAAAGACGTAATTTCAAGTTGCTAATCCACTTAAAATTGTTCTTGATGAATTCTTCTTCAGATGCACGCCATGCAAGTGCGAATGATGGGAAGCTACCCCAACGGTGACCATCCATAAACTTAGATGAACCATCCCAACGTACTGTTGCTGTTGCCATATAGCGGTCTAACAGAGTATAGTTTGCACGCAATGCGTAAGATACCATACTATTTTCTGTGTATCCGTTTGAGTTTGATACAATCAGCATTGTATCACCATCCTTCAAACCATTCTTACCCATATTCCACCAAAGAGTTCCTTCGTAGGTGTCATTATATTGGGTTCCAGTGCTTTCCGTATTTGTAGCCTGCATAGAAACCAAACCCATCAAGTTGACGTGATGAATCTTATTAAGGGTTTTGTCGTATGTCAATACGTTATCCCAAGTCCATCCGAATCCACGATTAGTTTTCATTTCAGAATAAGACTGCTTTTCATCTGCACCACCTCTCCAGTAACCATTACGATAATAGGTGTATGTAGGAGAGAATGTTGTCTTGAATGTCAGACCCTTCATTGGTTTCAATGTAACATAGATGTTACCAAGGAGACGGTATGTTTCACGGTTCTGAGACTCATTGCTGAAGTAGATCAATGGGTTGTATGATGAAGTAAACTGGTTACCGTTTGTGCCCAAGGCGGTATTGATACCAGGATTAATAATCAACTTACCTTCAGAATCGTATGGCTGCATGAATGGGTTCATACGGTATGCCTCCTGTACACCTGTATCAGAGGTATAATCATGATTGATGCGTGCCATATTCAAATTGAATCCGGCACTGATGTATTTATTGATGTCGGCATCCAAACTACCCTTAAATGTTACTTTATCCTGCTTGTCGCCTTTGTAAACACCTTCTACATCGTTATAACCCAAACCGAAGTTGTAGCTAATGCTCTCAGTACTACCATTCAAAGCGATGTAATGGTTCTGCTGACGACCATTCTGTGTTACCTCAGAAGGCCAATCTACGTCAACACCCTGTGCAAGCAAATTCTTTAAAACAGAAGGTGATGTAGGGTCGTTCTGGATTGTCTGGATCATACCTTGGTTGTATGATGCCTGTGACATAGTATATACTGGAGTACCTGATTGTGAAGTTGCTGATGCACCAGAATAGGTCAAGAACTTCTTAAAGCGGTAATCGTAGAACTGCTGTGCGTTCTGGAATTCTGGCATACGAGAAACTACAGCTACACCATAATAACCATCATATGAAATAGATGCCTTCTGGCCTTTCTTTACGCCTAATCCACCCTTAGTTGTAATCATAACAACACCAGCTGTAGCACGTGAACCATAGATAGCTGTAGAAGATGCATCCTTCAAAATATCGATTTTCTCAATATCCTGCTCATTCAAAAAGTCAATGTCACTACAGATAACGCCATCGACAACATACATTGGCTTTGTATCAGACTGAATAGATGATTTACCACGAATTTCAATATTCATACCACCATCAGCACGGCTACTACCCTGTGTGATATTCACACCAGGAACAGCACCCTGCATAGCGCCTAATACATTAGAGGAACCTTTTGCAACGATATCCTCGCTGTGAACAGATGATACAGAACCAGTTAAGTCGCTTTTCTTCATAGTTCCATAACCAACAACTACGACTTCATCGAGCTGCTCGTTATCTTCCTGAAGCTTGACATCAAGTACTGATCTCTCACCCACTGTGAGAGTTTGTGGCTTGTAACCGACATAGCTAACTGTAATGCGAGATGACGACTTTACATTATCGAGTTTGAAAGCACCGTCGAGGTCGGTAATTGCACCGTTCTTACCATCAACGTTGACAGTCGCACCAATGATTGGGTCGCCGTTTGCATCCAGTACGGTACCTGACAGTTTCTTCTGGCCATAGGCAGAGATACATATCAAGCTCAAGAATAAAGCCATTGAGGCTTTTTTGATTTGTAGATACATAAACGTTTGTTTTTAGTTATACTTTTTTATTTTAGATAGATTCGATTTTCAAGGTGAATCTTATTAGTTTGCTAATCAGGTGTTCGCGTTTATTATTATTGGGGCGAATTTACAAATATTATTTAATTGATAAGGCACACAACTTAATATTTTTAGTAATATTAACAGTTGTGTGCCTTATTTAAGGAGTGTAAATTTTATGCTTTTCAGCAGTTTTCTAGTGAATCCACTCTATATCCTTGTCAAATATTTCTTCTAAAGTGATGAGCTTTGCTTCTTTTTTTGTTAATTGTTTTGACCAGGCTACTCTTTTTTCGAAATTTGCTCCTTCACCAGTTGAGTTGTATTCGTAATAACGTACAATTCCTTCCTGCGCAGGATCGTGATAATCTTTCCAGTTCTTCCAACCTTCTGAAACTATGTGTTTTCCCATTTCACAATTGATGAATAGGGTATAGGCATAGGCTCTCCATGGGCGACCGAGATATACTTTGTCTACTCCAGGATAGGAGGTTAGTTTGCAGTTGCTGAAGATGTAGCCATATTTCTGATTTTTAGGTGTAGAGGCTGCTGTGACATAGCTGTTGACACGACTTTTGAGTTCGCAGCCTTCAAACCAGGCAATGCCAGGACCAAAGATAAAATCGGTTGTTCCTTCAATAAGACAGTTGTTGAAATAGTGCTTCATCCCTGCAACTCCTGTATAGATGGTGTCTTGATTACCAAGAATATTGCAGTTGATGAATCGAAGATGGTTGCCTTCTGTATGAAGAGTAACTGCTTGACCTAATTTTGGGGCAGCATTCTCGATAGTAAGGTTCTTGAGGGTGATATTGTCACCTTGCACTTTTATGGTATAGGTGCGGAAAGTACCTATAGGCTGATTTGTCTGTTGATTGTAGATGTTGGCGTGATCATACCAGATGATTTTGGTGTTTTCACGGTCTTCTCCACAAAGTTCAATGTTAGTAAGCCAAGAAGGAATGGTTACTTTCTCGGTATACACACCTTTTCTAATATAAATAACCTTGTGATATTCCATAAATGCTCGGCATACCTCAATAGCCTCATTGATGTTTTTGAATTGTCCAGTTCCATCTTTTGCCACGACAATAGTGTCTGGATTGTCGAACTTTCCGCGTGCATTGGCATTAAGGCACAATGTCGCCATTAATAATAGAATTAGTTTTCGCATAGATTTGTTTTTTGAATTTGTCCTATAAAAAATATCCTCCCCATTGGGGAGGCTTGTTTAGGTGTTACATAATCTGATGAACTTCCTGCAGGCTGTCGATACCTTTCAGCTTGTCCATAATGATCTTCACTTCATCTCTGTCGTGAACCTTTATCTCGATGCTTCCATCAAAGATTCCCTCGTCGCTATTGATGGTGAGCTTATGAATGTTGACCCCCATCTGGTCGCTGATGACCTTGCTCACATCCAGCAATAATCCCTTGCGGTCGATGCCCTGAATCTCGATAGTGGCATCGAAGAAGAGTTTGTGGTGCATATCCCATTTCGCATCTACTATTCGAGGGCCAAAGCTAGATTTGAGTTTGGCTGCTACAGGACAAGCGCGTTTGTGAATCTCGATATGATTTCTATTGTCGATATATCCAAGAATGTCGTCACCAGGAATAGGATGACAGCAGTCTGGGAAAATATACTGACTGATGTTTTCTTCATTTATGATGACAGGTTTCTTCTTGTTGAATTCCTTGTTGACAACAATTTTATCCTCTGTTTGCTCAGTTTCCTTCTGTTTGTTACGATCCTTACTGAAGAAAGGAACGTAACGTCTCCAACCCTTATTGGCAGATTCTGGCTTGGTTTTTCCTTGAAGTTCGTTTAAGTCAGTGTCACCTAAAAGAATTGTATGCTCGCCCAATGCGAGGAAGAAATTTTCGTGTTTCTGTAAATCGTGGAAATCGCAGAGTTTATCTAGGATCGAAGTGGTAAGTTCTAATCCATTTTTTTTCAACCATTCATTGAGGATTTCCTCTCCCTTCTTTTGTATCTCACGGTTGTCGTGACGAAGGATAGCTTGAATTTTACTTTTTGCTTTTGCTGTACTAACAAAGTTTATCCATGATGGAAGAACATGCTGACTCTTACTTGTGAGAATTTCTACCTGGTCGCCACTATTCAGTTTATGGCTGAGTGGTACCAGTTTGTGATTTACCTTTGCACCAATACAATGGCTTCCAAGGAAAGTGTGTATCTCGAATGCAAAGTCGAGAGCAGTACAGCCTGCTGGCATTGTCTTGATTTCACCTTTTGGGGTAAATACGAATATTTCAGATGCAAAGAGGTTCAGCTTAATGCTGTCGAGGAAGTCCATAGCGTCTGGCTGTGGATCATCAAGGATTTCCTTAATGGTACGCAACCAATCGTTCAACTCGTTTTCGTCCTCAGTGTATTCCTCGCTTCCTTCCTTATACTTCCAATGAGCGGCTAGTCCCTGCTCGGCAACCTCATTCATGCGGTCGCTTCTAATCTGTACTTCAATCCATCGGCCTTGCTTACTCATTAGGGTGCAATGCAGTGCCTGGTAACCATTTGCTTTCGGATGGTTGAGCCAGTCGCGCAAGCGGTCAGGATGGCTCTTGTAAATCTGTGTAGTAGCTACATAGATATTGAAGCATTCATTAATTTCCTGGAGTCGGTCGTTAGGTTCGAAAATAATTCTAACGGCAAGAATATCATAGATCTCATCGAAGGTGACGTGCTTTTTCTGCATCTTGTTCCAGATGGAAAATGGACTCTTCACACGTTCCTTGATAGTATATTTTACGCCCATTTTGTTGAGCGCCTCCTTGATAGGGGAAGTGAACTCATCAAAGAGAATGTCACGCTGTGCCTCGGTATCTGCAAGTTTCTGCTCGATATTGGCATATTCCTCTGGGTGGTCGTAGCGGAAAGAAAGATCCTCTAGTTCGGTCTTTATCTTATTGAGGCCCAATCGATTAGCCAGAGGGGCATAGATATAAAGAGTTTCGCCCGCGATTTTATACTGCTTGTTGGCTGGTTGAGATTCGAGGGTTCTCATATTGTGCAAGCGGTCGCAAATCTTGATGAGAATCACTCGGATATCATCGCTCATAGTGAGCAGGAGTTTCTTGAAGTTTTCTGCTTGAGCAGAAGCTTTGTCGCCAAAAATACCGCCACTAATTTTTGTAAGTCCCTCAACAATCTGTGCGATTTTGGCGCCAAAGATATTCTGGATGTCTTCTACTGTATAGTCGGTGTCTTCAACAACATCGTGCAGGAGAGCTGCGCAGATGGAAGTTGAGCCTAAGCCCATTTCCTCGCAGGCAATCTGTGCAACGGCAATAGGGTGCATGATATATGGTTCGCCAGAAAGCCGGCGTACTCCTTTGTGAGCCTGACGGGCAAAATTGAATGCCTTGGTCACAATATCCACTTTCTTGCGATGACGAGATGCAAGATAACTGTTGAGTAGATGCTCAAAGGCATCATTGATCAATTTGTTGTCGGTCTGCTCTCTTTCGAGCTCCTTGATGTTCTGGTCATCCATATTTTCTCTCCTTTATATAATAATGTGGAGATGCTGATGCACTCCTATGTATTATTTAATGCGTATCTTTTTTCCTGCTCGGATACTGTTTCCACTGATGTGGTTGAGTTTTCTTAACTTCTTAACGGTCGTTCCATGGCGCTCTGCAATTTCGGAAAGAGTGTCACCCTCACGGATAGCAACCTGCCTTCCTCCACGAGTACGCTTGTTCTTGCGGCCTTTGTGCTTAGAACTGCTTTTTGCATACTGACGATAACTTCTTCGACTGCGTTGATAAGTAGGAACATCATCGTTTACTTCTACTGTGTCGCGCTTCAAAAGCAACTCGTCAGTCTTATAGTTAAAGATGGAATCTTGATTGTCGATGAACTGTCCGATGAGGGTAGAAGGCAATCTGAGGGCCATAGGCTTCGTGTTGCCATTGATGATATCCTGTCGGTATTGTGGGTTGAGTGCACGAATATGCTCCATTGTGATATTCAACACCTTAGATACCTGTTCAAAGTGAAGATCCTGGTTGACAACGATAGTGTCGGTTCTAGGAGGAAGTTCTGTAACCATTGGACAGATATTATGATCGCAGTAGTAGTTCATGATATAGTTGGCTGCGATGAAAGCTGGTACATATCCTCGAGTTTCCTTTGGAAGATAAGGATAGATGTTCCAGTAGTCAGGCGAACCCTTACTGCGACGGATTGCCTTGTTCACATTGTCTGGTCCACAGTTGTAGGCCGCAATAACAAGATTCCAGTCATCAAATATTTTATAAAGATCGCTTAGATAGTGAGCTGCAGCATACGATGCCTTTAAAGGGTCGCGTCGCTCATCTATCATAGAATTAACTTCAAGTCCGTATCTCTTACCTGTTGTAATCATGAACTGCCAGAGACCTGTGGCTCCTACGCGGGAAACTGCGTTAGGATTGAGTGCAGACTCGATAACTGGCAAGTATTTTAATTCCAATGGAACATTATAGGCTTCCAGTGCCTGCTCAAAGAAAGGCATATAGAAGTTGGATGCTCCAAGCATATAGCTGACGCTTCTACGAAGATTGCCACTATACTTGTCGATGAACTTCTGTACGACATCATTATATGGCATCTCAATGACGGTAGGAAGTTTCTTGAGACGGTCGATATAGACCTCTTTCTCAAATATCGGATTGACGTCGCGATAGTTGCAGGCTGTGTCCACCATCAGATAAGTTTTTGAATTATAGAGGTGCAACAGACTGTCGAGATCGGATTCCATTCCTTCTGGGATATCGATTTCTTCCTGTGTTCCGTCCTTTGAGGTTACAGTAATCTTCTTATTTTCATCCTGTTCGTCTGTCTGGGCACAGATTGGTGCCTGACTTCCCAAGATCATAGCTACAGCTAGTAGTATTGCTTTTTTCATTCTTTTTTCTAGTCTTTTTTTTCTGTTCTGGCTTTATAATAAGCTAAAAATTCAAACTACAATTCACACCAAGCGCAGATGACTTGAGTGAGTTGCTATATACGTTATTGTTTATTACCGCAGGCTCTATACGGAGACTGAGGTCATCAGAAATATCAAATTCCGACAGTGATGCATCTATGTATGCATCAATTACAGAGAAAGCATATACACCGATGGTACAAAATATACTCAAGTCGCGCCAGCGGCGGAATCTGTCTCTTCGGCCTTTAAACAACTGTTCGTATTGTTGCTTGTTCTCACTGTTGATTGTATTGCCAAGATGCAGAAACTGCGTATAGCTTTGTGTTGTAGGATCCTTATCGGTAAGGTCGAGATAGGCGTGTGAATAGTCCTTATACATCTGGTTGTTCCAGTTGATGGCATAAACACATCCAACAAACCCTCCATATATAATAGGAAGTTTCCAATACTTTCGGTTATAAATCTGTCCTGCTCCCGGAATCACCAATGCCAACCACAAAGCCCTTTTGGGATCTGGTCGCCATTTTGCCCAATCGCGCTTAGCGTTCTTAAGAAGTTCCTTATTTCCACTGAAAAGCTTCAGACTGTCTTGATGACTGAGAATCTGTTCTACCTTAATGGTATCCTCAATAGGAATGAGGATGCGGGCGGAATCTTCTTGGGCTTCTATTTCAACTGGTAGCAGCAGAAATAATAGCAACAGAATATGTGACAGAATCTTCACTTGCTTTTATTCCTCTCTCAATTTGTCGAAAACACTCATCAAATGAGCAAGTTCCTCACTGTTGGCGAATGGGATACTGATTTTTCCCTTGCCTTTAGCAGATACACTCATCTGAACTTTTGAACCTAGGAATTGAGCCAAACGATCTTTCAAATCGTTGAATTCCTCTGGAAGCTGGCTCTTGCCGGCGATTTTCTTTTTGGTACTCTCTATGTCCTCGCCATTCTTGAGCTGTTGAACCATTTCTTCTACCTTGCGTACAGAATAGCCGTTCTTCTGGATTTCCTTGAAAAGTTTAATCTGAAGAGAAGGACTGTCGAGTGAAAGGAGGGCACGGGCATGACCCATATCTATTTGCTTGTTTTGTAAAGCCATCTGCACCTGGGCAGGGAGCTTCAACAGACGAAGATAGTTGGCTACCTGTGCACGGCTCTTTCCTACACGTTCAGCCACCTTTTCTTGTGTCATAGTTGAATTTTCCAACAAGTGCTCATAAGCAAGAGCTACCTCGATGGCATTTAAATCCTCACGCTGAATATTCTCAACGAGGGCGAGTTCCATTACCTGTTCGTCCTTGATGGTACGAATGTAGGCAGGAATTGATTTCAGACCAGCTAGTTGAGATGCTCTCCAACGGCGCTCTCCTGCAATAATCTGAAAACGATTATCGGCTACCTGTCGCAGTGTGATAGGCTGGATGATACCCATAGCCATAATGCTGTCGGCCAGTTCCTGAAGAGCCTGCTGGTCGAATTCACGGCGAGGCTGGTTAGGATTGGCTTCAATCTGCTCGATAGCAATTTCATTGATAGTACTTGAACCTTGGGTCTTCACACTCTCGGTAGAGATAAGTGCGTCAAGACCTCGGCCCAATGCATTGTTCTTGGAATTTATGTTGAATTTCTTATGAACTGCCATAATATTCTTTTTATTGAAAGATTTGTTACATTGAAATATTGAAAGGATGAAATAATGAAAGATTACTGAGGTGAAAAGTGATGAAAGTCAGTAAAAATATTATCTCATAACTTTGATTTTTCAATAATGCATCTTTTCAATTTTAATTGTTCTTGTTAATGATTTCCTTTGCCAAGGCAAGATGGTTCTTGGCTCCATTTGACTCAGCATCGTAAAGAATAACAGGAAGACCATGACTTGGACTTTCGCTCAACTTCACATTTCGTTGGATAACAGTCTTGAATACTAATTCTTGGAAATGGCGTTTAACCTCATCGTAAATCTGATTGGCAAGGCGAAGACGGCTATCATACATAGTAAGAAGGAATCCTTCAATCTCTAATTTCGGATTCAGCTTGCTCTTGATAATCTTGATAGTATTGAGCAGTTTGCTAATACCCTCAAGGGCAAAATACTCACATTGTACAGGGATGATCACGCTGTCGGCAGCAGTTAAGGCGTTAACAGTGATAAGACCTAAAGATGGTGAGCAGTCGATTAGAATGTAGTCATACTCGTTACTGATAGGCTCGAGCAGATTCTTAAGAACTTTCTCACGGTTTTCCATATTGAGCATTTCGATTTCGGCACCTACCAGGTCGATGTGGCTAGGGATGATATCAAGACCCTCGATATCGGTGGTGTAAATAGCTTCACGTATGTCGGCATGGTCGATGATGCACTCATAGATAGAACAGTCCACTTCTTTGATGTCGACACCAAGACCACTAGAGGCATTTGCCTGTGGATCGGCATCTACAACAAGAACGGACTTTTCAAGGGTAGCAAGCGAAGCTGCCAAGTTAATAGTGGTGGTAGTCTTGCCGACTCCACCTTTCTGATTAGCTAATGCGATGATTTTTCCCATTTTCTTAATCTTCCTAACATTATTTATAGGATGCAAAGATACAAATATTATGTGAGAATCGGGTAAATTAAACCTTTTTTCGTACTTTTGCACTCAAATAAAAAGATTTTTATGGAAAATAAGAAACCTTTCATATTGATTTCGAATGATGATGGCTATCATGCCAATGGTATAAAGACGCTAGTGTCTTTTCTAAAAGATTGGTGTGATCTTCTGGTTTGTGCTCCAGAGTCGGCTCGTTCTGGTTTTTCGCGTGCCTTTTCTGCTACCACTCCTTTGCGTTTGAAACGTCGTCATAATATGGGTGATGTTGAGGTGTGGTCGTGTAATGGAACTCCTGTTGACTGTGTGAAACTGGCGTTGGATCAGTTCTGCAAGGAACGTCAACCGGATATTATCATTGGTGGCATTAATCATGGAGATAATTCTACTGTGAATAATCATTATTCTGGTACGATGGGTGTTGCGATGGAGGGATGTTTGAAATATATCTCATCGATTGCATTCTCTACATGCAATTATGATGAAAATGCTGACTTGAACTATTTGAAGGAGGATGTGATTCGTATTGTTGGAATGGTTGCTGAAAAAGGATTACCAAAAGGTATATGCTTGAATGTCAATTTCCCAGAGTTCCCTCCATTCAAGGGTACGAAGATTTGCCGTATGTGCTACGGCCGTTGGATGAATGAGGTTGTAAAGGAACGTCATCCTCGTAATTATGATTATTACTGGATGGTGGGAGAATATGTAAATGATGAACCTGATGCAGAGTCAACCGACCAGTGGGCTTTAAACCATGGTTATATCGCAATTACTCCAACACAGATGGATGTTACTGCTTATTCCTTTATGAAGGAATTGGAAAGTTGGAAAATTTAAGATAATTTCTTTGTAGCAGAATCGATAGAATAACGGAATATGAGATACTATCTGATAGTAGGCGAAGCGAGTGGTGATTTACATGCCAGTCGTTTGATGCATTATTTGAAAAAGTTTGATACGCAAGCTGAATTTCGCTTCTTTGGAGGTGACTTGATGCAGGCGGAAGGTGGTTATCGTGTGAAGCATTACAAGGAACTTGCCTATATGGGGTTTGTTCCAGTTTTGCTGCATTTGAACACCATATTCAAGAATATGAAGATGTGTAAGCTTGATATTCAGAATTGGAAACCGGATGTTGTAATCTTAGTTGACTATCCTGGCTTTAATCTCAATATTGCTAAATTCGTTAAGAAACAGACTGATATACCTGTTTATTATTATATATCTCCGAAGATCTGGGCTTGGAAAGAGTATCGTATCAAGAATATCAAGCGGGATGTGAAAGAAATGTTCTCTATTCTGCCATTTGAGATTGATTTTTATGAGAAAAAGCACAAGTATCCTATTCATTATGTAGGTAATCCTACAGCTGAAGAGGTGTATGGTTATCGTGATCAGTATCAACAGAGTTATGAGGAGTTTTGTCAGGAGAATAATCTTGACGAAAATAAACCGATAATCGCATTGTTGGCTGGTAGTCGAAAACAGGAAATAAAGGATAATCTTCCTGCGATGATTGAAGCTTCAGAACGGTATGAGAATTATCAGTTAGTATTAGCAGGTGCTCCTTCTATTGATGATAAATATTATGAGAAATTCATCAAGAATACACCTGTGAAGTTGGTGAAGAATAAGACCTATGCTTTGTTAATGCATACTACTGCGGCATTGGTTACAAGTGGTACTGCTACTTTGGAGACGGCATTGTTCAATGTTCCCCAAGTTGTCTGCTACGAAACACCAGTACCTAAGTTGATTCGTTTTGGATTTAATCACATCATTAAATGTAAGTACATTTCTTTAGTAAATCTGATTGCTGATAAGGAAATTGTTCAGGAAATGCTGGCCGACCGTTTCTCTGTGGATGGTATTGCTGATGAGTTGCGAAAAATACTTCCTGGAAATGCAGGAAGAGAGGAAATGCTGCAGAATTATGCTATTGTTAGAGAGCGATTAGGAAATGAATGCGCACCTGATAATGCTGCGCAAATAATGATTTCTTTATTGCATTCTCAGCAGAAAGTATAAAAAATAGTGAATTTTGAAAAGATAAATGTAAAATTATTACACTATAGAGAGGGTGCGCTATTCGTAAAATTTATATGTTTTTGGAAATTCAAAAATATTTTACTGATGGCACACCTTCTTTTTTTATACTTTTGTTTTTTGCATTGCTAATGCTCAATCCTTATTTGTTATAGTTGAGCAAAGTTTCTTTCACTAGTTTTCCCCAAGGCTTTATCAAGTCAGGAGTCCATTTACCTGTTGCTTTAGCTCTTGGTAAAAGCATAGAACAAGTTTCATCTTTATCGGAAAGTGACCAGTTGGCATAGCTGATACCATATTTTTCCATAGCATCTACCCACTCATTATATGATTTCTCATCGAGGTAGCCATTTCCAGAAGCCTCGCAACCTCCACATTCACTGACAAATACAGGTAGTCCGCCTTTTACTGCATCAATCATTTTGTTGCGAAGGTATTCCTTGTGAGTCGCAGCGTAGAAATGAACGGTGTACATCACGTTGTTAACTCCTTCGATAGGACTCTTTGCAACAATATCGATATCTTGATCCCAATGTGGATTTCCACAAAGAATAATATTGTCTGGATCATTTTTGCGAATTGCATCGATGATGGTCTTATGATAAACTTTCAAACTTTCCCAACTGTCATTAATTGGTTCGTTAAAGAGTTCATAGATTACGTTCGGATATTTGCCATATTTCTTCGACATCTCGCTAAAGAATTTGACAGCTTCATTTGTGTAGGCTTCGTGTGCGTGCCAATCGATAATTACATAGACACCCTTGCTGATGCAAGCTTTTATGACTGGTTCCATACATTCCATAGCAAAGGAAGGGTTCTGTAGATAGTTGTCATCGATCTTAATACCCATTGCTGCGCGGACAACAGTTGCATGCCATTCTTTTGTGAGTTCATTGACGGCACCTTTATTATAAAAGCGAGGCCATAAATTGTGCCATCCAAGTGACACGCCTCTCAAAGTTACAGGCTTGCCATTCTGATCGCAGAGTTGAGCACCTTTTACTTGAAGTTGTCCGTATTGCTTAACGGGAGTGATAGCTAATGCTGCCATACAGCATATAGCTGCGAAAAAAGTTAAAACAGTTCTTTTCATAATATAGGTTTTATTATAGTGATTTTAGTGTAGAAAATTTCTCCCCCTTCTCCGCATATCCGCAAAAGCAGGGGGGAGAATAGGGGGTTATAGCCAAGATAACTGCAGGGTGTATAGATAGATAACTACTGCAGGTATTGCCATCAGGCTAGAGTCGAAGCGGTCGAGCATTCCACCATGTCCTGGAAGGATATTACCGCTGTCTTTAATTCCGAGAGTACGTTTGAACTGGCTTTCAACTAGATCTCCCCAGGTGCCAAAGATACTAACAACAACTCCCATTCCCATCCATTCGTAAAGATTGAGACTGTTACTGTTAGCTGAATCGGTATAATTCAGGGAAATATTATAGATGATAGCTGCTGCGATTAGTACAAAGATGCCGCCGCCGATACTACCTTCCCAAGTCTTGCCTGGACTGATTCTAGGGAATAGCTTGTGCTTTCCGAATAGACTGCCTGCGCAATAGGCGCCCGTATCGTTTGTCCAAAGAAAAATGAAAACACTGAATGGTAACAGCATATTATAGCTGCCAACTCCATCATTTCCTTTTTCAAATGCAAGGATGTTGATCATGGCAAAAGGCATTGCGATATACATCTGTCCCAACATTGTGTAGGCCCAATCGTTGATGGTATCTTTACTCTTAATATACAATTCACTGATAAACAAGTAAATGATAGTGAGAATATAAGGGAGGAAAACAACAAAGTTGTTTACCAATCCTGTTCGCCATCCAGCCAAGGCAATGAAGAAATAAACTCCAGCAACGGTTGAGATGAAGCGGTTTACCTTGATATCCTCTCGATCGTTTACTAAACCTGTATATTCCCATATGGTTAGGCCGGTGATAATCGCAAAGAGAAAAATCATTGCCGATGGATTGAGAAATCCGCAAACCATCACGGCGACAAAAAGTGCGCCCGTGATGGCTCTTATTATTAAGTTCTTTTGTTTGTCACTCATAATACTATTATTTATAGCGTGAATTCTTATGCCTCCTCTGTTTCCTCGGTTGGCTCTGAATTCTGAGTCTTTTCGTGTTCCTCTATAGCCTTCTTTACTTCAGGAAGTTCCTTGAGGGCTGCATCTACCTTAGGTTGCTCGTCATCCATTATTTCCTGTGCACGAGTTTTCCAAGGGCGAGGACCGAAGATCTTTTCAACATCCTCTGCCATAATTACTTCCTTTTGAACTAGCAAGTCGGCAAGTGCATTATGACCCTCCTTGTTTTCTGTAAGGATCTGTTTTGCACGTGTGTACTGTTCATTGAGCATAGCGAGTACCTCACTGTCGATTTCCTTTGCGGTTGTCTCTGAATAAGGTTTTTGGAACTGATACTCATTATTATTATAGTAGCAGATATTTGGCAACTTGTCGCTCATACCCATATAGGCAATCATGCCATAGGCACTCTTGGTTGCTCTTTCGAGGTCGTTTACGGCACCTGAAGATATATGGCCTGTGAAAAGTTCCTCGGCAGCACGACCACCAAGCAATGAGCACATTTCGTCGAGCATCTGTTCCTTTGTGGTAATCTGGCGCTCTTCTGGCATATACCAGGCTGCACCTAGTGCTTGGCCACGAGGTACGATACTTACCTTGACGAGTGGGTTGGCATACTGACAGAACCAACTGATAGTTGCATGGCCAGCTTCGTGAAGTGCAATTGTACGTTTCTCTTCTGCAGTCATTACTTTGGTCTTCTTCTCCAGACCACCGATGATTCTGTCCACTGCGTCGAGGAAGTCTTGGCGGCCTACAGCTTTGTTGTCATGGCGAGCTGCAATCAAGGCAGCCTCGTTACATACGTTAGCAATATCAGCACCAGAAAATCCTGGAGTCTGTCGAGCAAGAATATCTACATCTACTGTTTGGTCTGTCTTTACAGGTTTAAGGTGAACCTTGAAGATAGCCTTTCTTTCAGCCAAGTCTGGGAGATCTACATGTATCTGTCGGTCGAAGCGGCCTGCACGCAAGAGGGCAGAGTCGAGCATATCGACACGGTTTGTAGCGGCAAGGATGATGACGCCAGAGTTTGTTCCAAAACCATCCATTTCGGTGAGGAGAGCATTCAATGTGTTTTCGCGCTCGTCATTACCTCCCATTGCAGGATTCTTGCTACGAGCACGGCCCACGGCATCAATCTCATCAATGAAAATAATACAAGGAGATTTCTCCTTTGCCTGACGGAACAAGTCGCGAACACGGCTAGCACCCACACCTACGAACATCTCGACGAAGTCGGAACCGCTCATAGAGAAGAAAGGTACACCTGCCTCACCGGCAACAGCCTTGGCGAGCAAAGTTTTACCAGTTCCTGGAGGACCAACGAGCAAAGCTCCCTTTGGAATTTTACCACCGAGGTCGGTATATTTTTGAGGATTCTTCAAGAATTCTACGATTTCCTGAACCTCCTGCTTAGCACCTTCCTGTCCGGCAACATCCTTGAAAGTGATGCCCAAGTCATTTCCTTTCTCATACATCTTGGCTTTCGACTTGCCTACGTTGAAGATGCCGCCGCCCATACCGCCGCCGCCTTTGCCGCCGATACCTCGGAACATCACCCACCAGATGAAGATAAAGAAGAGGATAGGGGCGATATTAATAAGAATGTTTATAATATCATTACCTTTCTTATTTTCATAGCTGAAGCTATTGATCTTTCCAATCTTCTGCTCAACATTCAGGTATTTTTCAAGTTCATCCACAGAACCGAATTCTACCTGGACGTAGGGAGCTGGTCCTACTTGTTTTGCGTCCATTTTGAAAACATCCCGGATGTTTTGTGATTTTACAAACATCTTCAGGGTATTTTCATCCTTGTTTACAATGACGTTGTTAGCGTAACCTTTTTCTACATACGTTTTGAATTGAGTGTAGGTAACTTTTGGTGAAGCGCTTCCGCCCAACCAATCGCCTCCTCCTGAGATGAGGAAGAGAATGAGGCCGCCGAGAATCAGTAAGTAGAGCCAGTTCATATTGAATCTAGGCATCTTCGGCTGTTTGTCGCCTCTCTTGTCGTTTGGATCAAAACCTTGTTGATTCATTTTTCTAAACTTGTTTGTTACATTATTAATTAGAACTCATCCGGCAAGCGGGTGATAGGGGCATCCTCCCAGAGATGTTCGAGATCGTAGAATTCACGAGTCTCAGGCTGGAAGATATGTACAAGTACATCTACAAAGTCGATGGCAACCCACTGGTCGTTGCCAAGTCCTACTACATTTACAGGCTTCTCGCCAAGTTCTTTTCGGCACTTGTCACCAATAGATTCAGCGATAGCTTCCACCTGTGCAGGTGAGCCACCTTGGCAAATAACGAAGCTGTTGGCAATGGCTCCGTCTATATCACTGAGATCTACAATAACTATGCCAGATCCTTTTTTCTCTTTAATTCCGTCAACAATCATGTCAACGAGTTTGCTATTCTTCTTATTCATATATTCTATAGTAACGAGTGGGGATTTTTAGTTTAGGCCCCACATTTCGCAAAGTTACGATAAAATACTTGAATTTGAGCCATTTATATAGGTAATTTTGAGAAAATTTCATTTTTTACAAAAAAAAGTGCTGATTTTTTTTGGTGGTTCGAAAAAAAGTGCTACCTTTGCACTCGCAATTCAGAAATGAAGTTGCTGAAATAAAACATTGGGATATGGTGTAATGGTAACACTACAGATTCTGGTCCTGTCATTCCTGGTTCGAGTCCGGGTATCCCAACAAAGTTAAACCAAATTATTGATTATCAATAGTTTGGTTTTTTTTGTTTCTGTCATTTTGGCGGTTTTGTGATGGGATGATATTCGATTCTGTCATTCCTGCTATTTCATCTTTCCGCTAAGAATACGATTTCTAACGCTTTTTACGGCTGGCTTGTAATACTCTATCTCCATTCCTTCTAGTGTGCGCTTGAGCTCGTCCATCAGTTCTGGGTAAAATTTACACATGCGGAAGGCTAGTTTCAGACAGAGTGATTGGATGCCTGGTTGCTCTTCGACATTGCTCATGTGGTCTAGGCAAAAGTCGAGAAAGTCAGCCCGAAGGTCTTCTTCTTCCATTTTCAACCGCTCGATAATGTTTAGGGTTAGTCTCCTTACTGAAGAATTTTCGGTTTGCATTGCATGGTCGATTAATTTATTGAGTAATCCCTGTAGTTGCGAAAGTTCTTCGTCCGTCGCCTTGGTGAGTGTCCAAAGTGCATTTCGGGCAACTTGATAGTCTTCGTCATACATATATTTAAGGATGAAACTTTGAAAATCACCCTTCTGCTTGACCTTATTGTATAAGGTGAGTGCGTCACCTTCACTGTAGGTACCTTTCATGTTTTTGCTTGAGATGGTCATTTTTTACTTGTTTTTCTTTACCCATTCGGAAGGCGACATGCCTGTGAATTTATTGAAATTGCGATAGAAGGATTGTTCGCTTGAAAATCCAGAATCATCGGCAATGTGGATCATTTTAATGTAATCCGATTGTAGAAGGAGCTGCTTGGCGTGCTCTACACGCATTTTGTTAATGTAATCGGAAAAGGAACAGCCGAATTTTGTGTTTATATAGCGAGATATGTAGGTACGACAAGCTCCCACCTTTTGTGATACGTCCATAATTGTGAGGTTGTGGGTGAGGTAGTAGTGCTCGTCGTTCATCAGTTGCTCAATTTTTATATCTAGGGTGTCTTCCTTGTCTTTTTCGCTATTGGGTATCTTGTCAAGGTTATCTGCGTTTTCTTCCTCCTCGTTTTCGGGTGCTATCTGCTCGGGCGTTTGTATAAAACCTATGTAGCAGATAAAGAAAAGGCAGGTGCTGAATAGAACGGATGGAATAAAAAGCAAGTAGTTGTCGAGGAAGAATCTTCGGCCTACGGTATTTGCGGCTACAGAACATATAGATGTGAAAATAATGAGTGCAAGTAGTCGTTTTAATGGTGAGGTTTCTCGTCCTTCTGTGTCGGAATAGATGTTGAGAAGTTTGTTATCGTATATCACCAACCGTCGATATCCCTGTATGCATACAGTGAAGATAAGTACTCCGAAGTAGACTTTCCGGATGGTGTCTGTCGCTACTCCTGGGCAGACTCCCGCTAAAGTGGTGATGACGATATTGACGAGTAATATGAATCCGAGTTGTCTTTTGGAGAGTTTGTGGCTCGTGAGAAAGCATAGATATTGATAATATATTGGGAAACTCGTAAGGGAACAGAATGTCCAGATAATTTCTGTTGTACGATTGCCACCTTTTAGAAAGTATAGGGCATGACAAAGATATAATACAACACATACAATGATGAATTGTACTAATGTTCTTTTGGCTATATCTAGATGCTTGTAATTCGAGATAAATACCAACAGCCATGAAAGACATACCGCTAAAGGTAATATGCTGAAGATAGCTCTTATCATGCTTAATGATGAATGATACAGTTGTTTTATAATCTAAATGCAAATATACCATTTCTTTCGTATTACCCAAAGTAAAATGGCTGTTTTTATAAAAAATATACGATGTGAGAGTGTGAGTGTACGATATGAGATTCGGCTTGTATGATGTGATTAGGTGGTTGGTCGATAAATTCTTATCTTTGCAGTGTTAGATGATGCACTGTTTTTTATTTATGTCTATTTTAGACAAGGCTAAGCAGGATAACGTTCAACAAGCTGAAGATGTCAGTATTAACTGACTATGCCACACCAACACAGCAATTGGGAGGGTTATACCCCATAAAGTAAAACGTTTGCAAGGCGGGCTTCCATTTGGTAAGTCTGCCTTGTCTTTTTTTTATTTTATGGATATGGTTAACAAAATAAGCCGTAGAGAAACATTTGAGACCTATTTTTGCAGACTTGATCTTTATAATGTTGAAAAAATGTGGATGTTTTGGTTGTAATAGAAAAATAATCGTAACTTTGTATCCGATATGAATTTAAAATTTCTAAGATGAGGAAAGTTGGAAATGTAATATTGTTGTTATTGTTGCTGGTAGGATGTAATACTAAGGAAAAACCTCAAGATGAGAATTTAGATATAAGTATTTTTGAAGAGGGGCCTGTGGATCTTGTGCTTCCTCCAACAGCAGAATCGGAGGAAAATTCACCGTCACAGGAAACTGAGGGTGAGGTTAATGTTTTGTCGATATTGGCTGATAGCATAAACCGGAAACTGCCACGGCGAATGAATGAAATGCTTGTTTGGAGGAATGTAGTGTATTCTAATGGGGAATATGCTATGAATTTCGAAATTACTGATTTTGGGAGAAAGCATATTTCTGATAGTGTTTTGAAATCAAAATTTAATAGTAAGTTGGAACAGCTAAGAGATGGTTTGATTAGACGTATTCGTAGTAGAAACAAAATGTATAAGGCTTTTGTTTGTACTGAGACGGATATTGTGTATAATTACTGAAGTTTCGCAAGTGAATAACGATTCATCAAGCGACGTTTAGATTATTCATTTTATACAATTTCCGGAACTTTGGATTATC
>CAJOPE010000154.1 GCA_905236815.1 uncultured Prevotella sp.
AAAGCTAACTCAACGGTTTAGCAGGTCTAAACCGACGGTTTACGACCTCTAAACGGTGCATTTACGTTGGCTATTTCAACTGTTTTCGCTGATCACTAAATTTTCAAACCGTTATATATCGTCGAACTCACGTTATTATTAGCAAATAAGCCTTGCTCGTGGCATACTCTCTCTTATCAAAAATTTTAGAGCCATACTTAGAGCTTATTAGAGCTTTCTAATTTTGTCTAAGGGTCTTCTAATCCTAATTCTGCATTTCTTTTTTGGATAGTTTCTACCTTTGCAATCACAAATTTCAAAAGGTATGAACTATATTAAGTTTATTATATTTATTAATCTATTTGGATGTTCGCTCTGCGGTGCGCAAGAGCTTGAAATGCGTAATAAAATTTCACTAACGATTGAACAAGCAGAACAGATGGTTCGTGAGAATAATCTGCAACTGCGTTCAAAAGTATTGGAAATTGAGGCTGCTAAAGCCGATTTAAAACAGAGCAAACTTTTTGAGAACCCACAGGTGAGTGTCCTTCACAATGTCTATAACCGCATCACAGGAAAGTACTTTGATACGGGCTATGATGCTGAGACGGATGTAGAAGTAGAACAACCTATCGCCATTGGCGGACAGCGTTCGCAGAAGATCAACAAGGCGAAAGCATTAGTTTCCTCGGCAGAGTTTGAAAGGGATGATACTGAACGTGAAATCTTCGGCGATTTGGAGTCGCTTTTTTTCTCACTTTATTATGTTCAGAAGAAGCAGGAGGTATATGACAAAGAACTGGCATCTGTCGACAAGATTGTGAAGGCAATGGAGGAGCAGACTGCTAAGGGAAATATGCCTCGCATGGAACTTCAGCGCATCCAAACGATGCGCTTCCAGTTGCTTCAGGAAAAGAATGAATTATTATGCGAGGAGCAGGAAATGCAACATCAGTTGCAAATCATGCTTGGCGATAGTGAAAACTATTACCAACCACAAATCAAGAATAGTTCTATATTTAATGATACATACACAATTAACTCATTAGATCTCACCTCACAGCTGGAATCTCGCCCCGACCTGGTTGCCTTGGGCTACGAGATGAAAGCGGGTGAGCATGAGGTGAAATTACAGAAAGCGCAAGCCCTTCCACAAGTTAGCTTGAAGGGTGAATACGATAAGAATGGTAACATCTGCCATAATTTCTGGGGAATTGGTTTTTCACTGTCCGTTCCAATCTTCAATCAGAATCAAGGAAATATAGCCCAGGCGAAGGCACAATACGATCAGGCGAAATTAAATCGGGAGTTGAAGCAGCGTCAGGCAGAGAATGACGTGAAGCGGTTAGTGGCCGAAATCAAGGTAAACCAGCAGTTGGTAGAGGAAGCCAATCAGCACTTAAGTGCATCTACCGAGTCGTTGCTCGCCGAGGCCCAGCAGCAATTTATGAAGCACAACATCTCTTTGCTCGAGTTTCTCGATCTCTATTCCTCCTATAAGGAGACGCATCTTGCTGTATTGGATGCCCATAACAAGATGCTGCAAAGTGCAGTGAAGTTGAATACCGAAGTGGGCCGACAGGTGATTCGTTATTAATGATTATTTTTCTGGTAATTTTCAAACTATGAAATTAAAATATAATATCCTCTTGCTGACATCTGTCTTGGTGCTGGCAGCCTGTGGTAATGCCTCTAAAGATGAGGCACAAGATAATCATCGTGAGGTGTCTGATAGTGTTGAGAAGGTTCTTAAAACCGTCTTGGTTACTGAAGCGCCTATGACCGATGAATTGGAATTGAATGGCGATGTGATGTGCGATGAGAGTCGTATGAGCAAAGTGTTTGTTCCTTGTAGTGGCAAGCTATCTGACATCACGGTCGAAGTAGGCGACCGTATAGCGAAAGGTGGATTTCTGGCGAAAGTTCACTCTGCCGATGCTGCCGACTACGGCAAGCAGCTTAGTGAGGCTGAGGCCGAGTTGAGTGTGGCCGAGCGTGAACTCAGAATGAAGCAGGATATGCAGAAGAGTGGTATGGCATCCGACAGAGAAGTGACCGAGGCTTTAGCGAAGGTTAGTGTTATAAGAGCAGAAAAGTCTCGTTTGCGTTCTGTTGCCAGCATTAATGGCTATGCCAACCACTCCGATGCTGTTCTTCGTTCGCCGATTGCGGGATACGTCATCGCCAAGCGGGTGTATAATGGTTCGTTTGTGGATGACTCCAGCAATGATGAGGCGGCTTTCGAGATTGCTGATCTCTCGGATGTATGGGTAGTGGCCGATGTTTACGAGAGCGATATCGAGAAGGTGCGTATGGGGGCTTCGGCCTATGTTACTACGATGGCCTATCCTGGTCAGACTTTCTCGGGAAAGATTGATAAAATTTATAATGTGCTCGACAATGAGAGCAAGACCATGAAGGTGCGTGTGAAGCTACATAACGTGGGCACTATGCTCAAGCCGGGCATGTTCGCCAGCTTACATATTGTGCTGGGCGAAAGTGGTCAGCGTATGCCAAGTGTACCTTCCGAGTCAGTTACTAAAGTTTCCCACTTGCCATTTTACCGGCTTTCGCGAATAATCAAACATTGCAATATACTGATTGACAATCTATTAACATT
>CAJOPE010000155.1 GCA_905236815.1 uncultured Prevotella sp.
AACCATTGAGTTAGCTTTTTTAACATTTGCGGAACATGCTGAGGCTATTGCGGCTAACTGTATTTTAGATTCATCGAACTCACGTTATTTAAGGTTGCTTAGAAAGCAAAAGTTCATTTTGTAGAATGTTACTTTTTGATACATCTTCATTATAAAATAAAAAATATATTCTACTCTCTAAACTTGGCTTTTTTCCTTTCCAATTTTTGAGCTTCCTTAAGTTCATCCTTCACTTCTTTAGGATCTCTTCCTGCAAGCACTACCACAAACTCACCCTTTGGCTCTGTTTCCTGGAAATGAGCAATTACTTCAGCAAGACTTCCTCGCACACTTTCCTCATGCAACTTAGAAATCTCTCGACAGCAACTCACCTGACGTTCCTCACCAAAGACTTCAGCAAACTGCTGGAGTGTTTTCACAACTCGATAAGGAGACTCATAGAAAATCATCGTTCTTGTCTCGTTCTTCAAAGACTCAAGATGACTCTGACGACCTTTCTTTTGAGGAAGGAAACCTTCGAAGCAGAAACGATCGCAAGGAAGGCCTGAGGAAACTATGGCAGGAATACAGGCTGTTGCTCCAGGAAGTGTCTGAACTGTAATTCCTTCGCGAGCTGCCTCGCGAGCTAGATAGAATCCCGGATCACTGATTCCTGGAGTACCAGCATCACTAATCAAGGCAATAGTCTGACCTGCCTTTAGACGATCGATAACACCAGCAGTAGTACCATGCTCGTTAAACTTATGATGAGCCACAAGATGATTGTGGATATCAAAATGCTTCAAGAGGACACTCGATGTACGCGTATCCTCGGCTAGAACTAAATCGGCCTCCTTTAAAATGCGGATAGCACGAAGTGTCATGTCCTCCATATTTCCCACTGGTGTAGGAACAATATACAAAATTCCCATATTAAGGAACAAATTTAGGGAAATATTCGTTGACCGCAAAAAAAAACGTTTATTCTTTGCAATTTTTAAAAGGTCTTTGTACTTTTGCATCCGCAATGACAGATTTTTTATTTGGGGAAAGACACCGCCCTGGAAGAATAGAAGTGGTGTGCGGTTCAATGTTCTCGGGGAAGACTGAGGAATTGATTCGGAGGATGAAGCGTGCTAAATTTGCGAAGCAGAAGGTTGAAATCTTCAAGCCGACTATCGACACGCGTTATTCAGATGAGGATGTAGTGAGTCACGACAAGAATGTTATTCACTCCACCCCCATCGACTCTGCTGCATCTATTCTGCTGCTGGCAGACGATATCGATGTGGTGGGTATCGACGAGGCTCAGTTCCTCGATATGGGATTAGTAGATGTTTGTAACGACTTGGCCAACAGGGGCGTGCGCGTTATTGTCGCAGGATTGGACATGGATTACAAGGGAGTTCCTTTTGGTCCTATCCCTGCCTTATGTGCCATAGCCGACGAAGTTACCAAGGTACATGCCATCTGCGTAAAGTGTGGTGCCTTAGCCTATGTGAGCCATCGACTTGTTCAGAATTCCCATCGCGTCCTGCTCGGCGAGAAGGATGAATACGAACCACTCTGCCGCGAATGTTATCAGAAAGCTTTAAAGGAGGAAGAAAATAATGAGAGAAAAAATAACGCTTGATAAACTTGCCAGATGGACAGGTATTGGCCTGCTCATTCTTGCAGTATTCTTTGTGATCAACTATCTTAGCAGCGTGCTTCTGCCATTTGTTATCGCATGGTTCCTGGCTTACCTGCTCTACCCTATCGTGAAGTTTGTGCAATTCAAGATGAAGGTGAAGGTACGTGCACTGGCGATTGTCGTCACCATGTTTTTGGTGATTGCAGCAGTTACAGGTGTTGTGATGCTTATCATTCCACCAATGATTGAACAATTTGCCAAACTGCAGGACATCCTCGCCAACTGGCTCAGACAGACAACCCACACCAACAATCTCACGTTGATGATAAAGAGTTGGCTGATTGAAAACCAAACACAAATAGAAACATTCCTAAAGAGTGACGATTTCTCGGATGCTATGAAGACCGCTATGCCTAAGGTATTCAACGTATTAGGTCAGACAGCAAGTATCATCATTAGTATCATTGCCTCTCTAATCACCTTATTATATATGTTCTTCATCTTGATGGATTACGAATATCTCACCGATAACTGGATTAAGATATTCCCAAAGAAGAATCGTCCATTCTGGCATGAATTGGCAGGTGACGTTGAGAAGGAACTCAACAACTACATCCGAGGTCAGGGATTGGTTGCAGCCATAATGGGTGTGATGTTCTGCATCGGTTTCAGCATCATCGGTTTCCCAATGGCAATCGGCTTGGGCATCCTCATCGGAATTCTCGACTTGGTACCTTATCTGCATACTTTTGCCTTGATACCAACAGCATTCCTCGCGATGCTGAAGGCTGCTGATACTGGTCAGAACTTCTGGATGGTCTTCGGAAGTGCTCTGCTAGTATTCTGCATCGTACAGATCATCACTGATATGGTGGTAACTCCAAAGGTAATGGGAAAGGCTATGGGACTAAACCCTGCTATTTTACTACTGAGTCTCTCTATTTGGGGAGCTGTACTTGGCTTCATCGGACTTATCATTGCACTTCCTCTTACCACCCTCATCATGGCTTACTGGCAGAGATATGTCACCAAAGAGCATTTGGATGAAGAAGAGGAACCCCAGGAAATAGAATCATAGAACTGTCAAACGACAACAATCGACAGATAGAAACAAGTTCATAGATGATCCGCTTTCACCATTAACAACGTGAAAGCGGATTGTTATTTTTATGATATATATCCCACTCTACCCACCTTCAGAAATACCATCTCACCTTTTTCGACAAAAGAAAGCCATTCAACAACCCTATAGCAGAATCATTAATTCATCAAATAGCCCAGCAAAGAAATAATTTGTAATATCTCTAAACTTTTTACCTTGAGGAAAAGTTATAAAGTGGTCACTTTTAATACTTATCATCGTATGGATAAAATAGGACATTATCACCTATACTAAAACTAAAAACATTTAAAAAAGTTCCTCCATTTTTTAATCTAAGTAACTGAAATACTTCACCTTAACTATGGAGGAACTTTTTGTTTTATAGGAGTGAAAACTCATATAAAAAAAGTCAGGCAGCTATAAAGTCAGCTAATTAATGTCATTTTTTAAATGGCCTTAATTGACTACTATGAAGGCATATATGAGGTATCAAAAACATAGCTACTGGAAAGTCTGCCTCGAGGCAGACTATTATCGCCCTTGAGGCAGACTATAATCTGTCTCTAGGCAGACGAAGCCTTCTTTCTTCATTCGCCCTGCTAAAGAGCAGAAATAAAGATATAACTCCAATAATATCATCTGCCGATGTTAAGAGGGTGTGAATTTCCACTTCATGTAACTTATACGAGTATAGATGAAACTAAATTAAAGCATTTCAAAAAGTTCCTCCATAGTTAATTCCATGATACCCAATGACTTATATAAAAATATGGAGGATTTTTTTTAAATAGAATAAAAATATAGTATGATGTAGCAACTATAGCATCTAATACTACTAAGTTATTAAATATCAACAAGATACATAACTATTAATTCATATATCAGTTGACTATTTTTCAACATTCAATTCCGTCAACAAGTAAGAATCCAACAAAAATTTAAAGCCTAAAAAGACTTGTCCAAAGCTAATTTAAAGTATTTTTTGCAGAAAATCAACAAAAAATTTTGGTAGTTCAAAATAAAGTTGTACCTTTGCACACGCTTTCGAAAAGGAAGTTGGGACATTGGTTCGCTAGCTCAGCAGGTAGAGCATCACACTTTTAATGTGAGGGTCATGGGTTCGAGCCCCATGCGAGCCACCGAGAGAGAAGAGGGCAACTACAGAAATGCGGTTGTCTTTTTTCGTATATATAGCTATGCACTTTTATTTCCAAATCATCTTTTGCCTAATTCTTTGTTTCTTCAACTTCCAGAACAAGGCAATGGCTTCGCAGCAGAATGATGCGAAGAAAACTGCTCAGACTACCCAAACTCTCGAAAAAGACAAACCCTCTGGCGCTATCTTTTCAGATGCCCAAAACCTCTACCGCATCTGCAATTCCCGTCCTCAGAGGCTTAATCCAAGTTTTACTTCAAAATACATTCGCATACTATTCAAGGAGAACTATGCTCAGAAAAAGTATGCATTCTTTCATTATTCATATCCTTATAACGACAAAAGGAGCCGTATTGAAACAGCTCCATTCTCTTGTCTTGCCCCAAGCGACTATTATGTTTTCGCTTTGAGGCGACTTATTTGTTGACGATTGTCTGCCTTGAAAAGGAGGAATTATCAGATAATAATAACAAATAAAAAAAAGAAAACAATGGCAAGTTTAAAAAATATGGCAATAGCTGAGACTATTGCCAACGATTCACGTATACAAATCAAAAAAGGATTTCTCGGATTGAGCACCTCAATTATCTACACTCCAACTCAAAGTAAAATGAAATGTCTCCTGCTCGACTATGCACCAGCAGAAGGAGAAAAAGTAGAAAGACTACTGAAGGCCAACGAAAGTCAGTTAAAATCTCTAATTGACAGCATTGGAGAAATAAAGAGACAAGGTATGGGGAATGTACGATTAGAGCTCTGCATCACAGAAGACCACTCATTTGCAATAGCCCAACTTTTCCGATTCGTCGATTTCAAACAGATAGAAATCGACGAAGTGAAATGTTTCGAAGGAGAGAATGCGAAACTTATAGCTTCAGCAATTCTGTAAAAGAATTAATAAGATAGTCGGCACCTGCCGATTTCAACTCTTCGGCGGAGCCATTGCCATACGTCACTCCACAAGTGAAAGCATGGGCATTGGCTCCCATTTTTATATCGAAGGCAGCATCACCTACCACAAGGGTATCTTCGGCAGCTATGCCAAAATGTGCCAAAGTCTGAAGAACAGGAGCAGGATCGGGCTTCGCCTTTGAAACATTATCTGCTCCAAGCACATAAGGAACAATCCCCTCTATTCCGAAATCTCGAACAAAGCCCTTCAAGGAGGCACTATTTCGGCTACTGGCAATCGAAAGCAGTATCCCCTCACGATGCAACTGATGCAGAGTATCAAGCACTCCAGGGAAAGCAGGAACTGCTCCCGGCACATTATTTTCGTCGAAAATGCGGAAATAGGTTTGCACGCACCTATCCCCCATTTCCTCGCTCATTGGTATTATAGATGTGAAACATTCCTTCAACGGCAAACCAATAGTAGAAGAACATTCCTCACGAGTGCGGTCAGGCAAGCCAAGTTCCCTTATCACAGCCTGCATAGTATCCACTATTAATTTATTGGAATCACCAAGCGTTCCATCAAAATCGAGAATAATCAGCTTGAACTTTCCCATCGACTACTCCCCCATGATGGTAACTACAACCTTGCGACTTCCACCCTGATTTCGGAACTCACAGAGATAAATGCCCTGCCAAGTTCCCAGATTCAAGGCGCCCTTAGTTATCGGAATATTAAGGCTTACTCCCGCCATCACCGCCTTGGCATGTGCTGGCATATCATCCGGTCCCTCAAGGGAATGTTCATAATAAGGAGCACCATCAGGAACCAGCTTATCAAAAATAGTTTCCAAATCAGCACGGACACTAGGATCCCAATTTTCATTAATCGACAAGGCACAACTAGTATGCTTAATAAAAAGATTGAGCATACCTGTATGTGGTAAGTTTGGTAGTTGTCGCAAGATTTCATCGGTTACAAGATGAAAGCCTCGACGCTGAGAACGAAGTGTGATTTCAATTTGTTGTATCATATCTGCAAAGATACATAAAATTATGAGAATTCTCAAAAAAATTATTGTACCTTTGCAACTTATTAGACAATAACCACGTCCAACACACAAAAGTTTTAACGAATAACATTAATTTATAATGAAGAGATTTATTGCACCACTGCTGCTTGCTGCACTAACAACTACAGCCACAGCGCAGAATGAAACCACAAGTCCTACAGCTTCAGATACCACAAAGGTAGATTCTGCAGCATACTGGAAACAACTCGAGATTGGTGAGGTAAGCGTTTCTGCACAAAGACAGCTAGTGAAAAACGAGATTGATCGTTTGTCCTACGACGTTCAACACGACGAGGAATCCAAAACAAAGAATGTATTGGAGATGCTTCGCAAAGTGCCATTGGTAACTGTCGACGGTCAAGAAAACATAAAGGTAAAAGGACAATCAAATTTTAAGATCTATCGAAATGGTCATGCCGACCCTAGCTTTTCAGGTTCCAACATCAAAGAAATTCTGAAATCTATTCCTGCCTCCGCTATCAAGAAGATAGAGGTGATCACCGATCCTGGCGCCAAAGAGGATGCGGAAGGATCCACCTACATTCTGAATATTGTGATGATGAATAATTCTAGTATGAAAGGTGCTACAGGAACACTCAGTTTTCAGATGAACGAGTTGGGTTCCTACAATCCATACGCTTATGTTACAGCACAGTCTGGAAAACTGATTGTATCTGCCAATGTGGGTGGCATGCATGGCACTAAGGAACACATGACCGCCATGGAAGATTTCACTACTACTTATAAAGAAACGGGCAACACACTCACACAGAACACCAAACAAATCACGCCCGCAGATGCTTTGTATGGCAATTTAAGTGCCAGTTACGACATCGATTCCCTGAACCTTATCTCCTTATCTGGTAACGGATTCGGATATAATGTAGATGTTAATCACTGGGGAACCTGGGAATTGATGGATGCCAACAAAAATCTGATTTACAAGTATGATACTTCCACAAAGATGCGTAATTACGACTATTACAAGTTGGGCGGAAGATTCGACTTCCAGCACAAGACACATCTTGACGGCGAGGTATTGACATTATCCTATATGCTGGCATCTACCCATTATGGAACCGATCAGGAAACAACCATGTCGAATGCCGTCAACACCAACTTTGGCTATGATGGCTACCTCAATGACAACAAGGAAGATTTTATGGAGCATACCTTCCAGTTGGACTATGTGCGACCTTTCGCCAAATATCACAAAATGGAGATAGGCGTGAAATATATTAACCGAGACAATCATAGTGTAACCGGACAAACCTATCTGGAGAATGGAGTTTCAACAAATAAATCATCGAATATAGATTTCGACCATAATACCCAGATCGGTGCCGTCTATGGAGAATGGATGATGAAGAAAGACAAATGGTCGGCTCGTGCAGGCTTACGCTACGAATACAGTTATCTAAAAGCAGAATACAAAACGGGAAAGGGTGAAAACTACAGCAAGAAACTCAACGATTGGTGCCCTTCTGCAAGTTTGCAGTATCAGATATCAGATGCTAACACCTTGAAATTTAGCTATAGCACAAACATCAACCGTCCGGGTATCAGCTATCTGAATCCTGCCGAACAGGAAACCCCAGAACACATCCAAAAAGGTAATGCCCAGTTGAGTAGTTCGAGAAACAACAGCCTCAGCATGAACTTTATGCACTACGGCAGTAAGTTCACCTTTGGCATCACTCCCGAATACAGTTGGTCGAACAATAAAATCACAGAAATAGAATCCGTAATAAACAATCAGCGTATCTCTACTTTTGAGAATGTTCTAAAATACAAGGATATCAATATCTCTGGTTACATTCAAGCCCAACCATTTAAAGGCAACAATGTGAATTTCAACGCTTATGTCGGCAAAGAGGTTTACGAAAATCCTAATATTGGATTAAAATACGACCCTCTTTATGCAAGTTTCGATGGAAACATCTCTCAACATCTTCCTTGGAATTTGGTTGCCAGTGTAGGTGGTGGTTTCTCTTGTGGTAGAAGTGCAGAAAGTGTTTATGGTTACGGAGGCAACTGGCATTATTATTATGCAACTATCCAGAAGAGTTTCCTCAAGGATAACCGTTTGACAGTTCGAATCTACACCGGCGAAAATTTCTGCGGAAAATACGACAAATATATTTCCGGAACCGTACAGGGCGACTATACAAGCAGAAACATTCGTTACAACCGCAATGAGCGATTTGGATTTGGCGTCACCTGGCGTTTTGGTAAGCTGAAAGCGCAGGTTAAGCAGGTAGAAAACTCTATTCAGAACGACGATATGGTTGGCGGAATCTCCCAGGGTGGAGGTAAAAGCAGCGGAAAGGGCGGCAAATAAACAGTCAATATTCCCAACTAAAAAAAAACAAAAAGGACATTTCCAAAATTAGAAATGTCCTTTTTAAATTATTATTCTCTCACTTTTCTCATTTTCTATTCTTCCAGAGAGCAGTCATATCCTCCAAAGTCTTCCCCTTGGTTTCAGGAACCAACTTCCAAACAAAGACTGCAGCTATAGCGCAGATGATACCATAAAGTCCATAGGTGAACCAATGGCCGAAGTTAGGATCACCCTCCAACTGCATATTGAACATTGGAACGAAACTTGAACTTACAATCCAGTTGAAAATCCACTGAAAAGCAACAGCTATCGCAACAGCTCCACCACGGATAGTATTCGGGAAGATCTCAGCGATAAGCACCCAGCAGATTGGTCCCCAACTGAACATAAAACTAGCACTATACACCATGATGCTCACCATTGTCACCATATCCAATGCCGGATTTCCAAAAGTCAAAGCTACACCAAAAGCACCAATCGCCATACCAACACTACCCCAAATCAGCAATGGTTTGCGTCCCCATTTCTCTACAGTGAATACAGCCACTAAAGTAAAAGTAATATTTACGATTCCCATGATAACGGTCTGAACCATAGGATTATCCATACCCATATCCTGGAAAATTCGAGGAGCATAGTAGAGTACAGCATTGATACCTACTGCCTGTTGGAATACACTCAGCATGATACCGATGAAAATACACATAAAGCCATAAGTGAAGAGTTTCTCTGTCTTAGTAGTCATAGTCGCCTTAATATCATTTATGATTTCCTGCGCCTTCAAACTACCATTGATTCTACTGAGGATACCCAATGCCTTCTCGTCCTGGCCTATAGAAACCAAATAGCGAGGAGTTTCTGGAACAAAGCAGATAAGCAAAGTGAACAAACCGGCAGGAATACATTCCGAGCCAAACATATATCTCCAGCCAGTTGCAATCGTCCAAGGATCACTGCTGGCAGCAACAGAATTCACACCCTGACCGATCTGTTCGATAATAGGATTGGTATGCTCGCCCAAAATAATGAAGTTGACAAAGTAAACCACCAACTGACCGAAGATAATAGCAAACTGATTAAAGCTCACCAACATACCACGAATATTACTTGGAGCCACCTCACCAATGTACATAGGACAAATAGCAGATGCCATACCAACACCAATACCTCCCAAAACACGATAGAGATTAAAGACTATCAGCAGTGTGTAATCAGGTTGACCCTTAGGAAGTAATCCGAAAGTTTCAGGATCCATAGAGCCATAAGCCGAAGCGAAGAAGCAGGCACCCGCAAAAATCAAGGAACGCTTACGTCCAAAGTTAGAGGCAAACAATCCAGACAATCCACTACCTATAATACATCCAATAAGCGCACTGGCACATGTAAATCCGTGCATTCCATCAGTATAGGTAAAATCCTTTGCCCCAAGAAAGAATGCTTGCAAGCCTTTTTCTGCACCCGAAATCACGGCTGTATCATAGCCAAAAAGCAGGCCGCCCAAAACTGCGACCATCACGATAGAAATTAAGTAGGCTTTAGAGCCATTTTGGTTTTGTTCCATTTTTGATTAGATTTATTGTTTCATTGTTGTTAAATAATACGTTTCAAATTCGCCTATCCCCTTTTTTTTTAGTATATTTGCAACCAAATACACTTTTTTGATTAAGATGAATATTACCAATTTGCTAAATACGGAAACAGACAAGAAGCATTTCTCTTTTGAGGTATTACCACCTTTGAAGGGAAACGGCACCGAGAGTTTGTTTCGTACCATTGAGAAACTGAAGGAATTCAATCCGCTGTTTGTTAACATTACCAACCACTCTAGCGAGTATCTCTATCGAGAGCTAGACAATGGTCTCATCGAGCGTCATCGTATTCGCCGCCGCCCTGGTTCTGTGGCAATTGCGGCTGCTATTCAGAATAAATTCGACATTCCTGTAATGCCTCATATTATTTGTGCTGGTGCTACTGCTGAGGATATCGAATATGAACTGCTCGACCTTCAATTTCTGGGAATTAGCAACCTGTTGATTCTTCGTGGCGACAAGGCTGCCGAGGATAAGCGATTCACTCCTGTGAAGGGTGGATATGCTCACGCAACCGACCTCATCAAGCAGGTAAACCGTTTCAACGAAGGATTCTTCGAGGATGGTACTCCTATCAAGCATCCAGGTGAGCCTTTCAATTTTGGTGTAGCTTGTTATCCTGAGAAACATGAAGAAGCTCCAAACCTGGAGCAGGATCTTATTCATCTGAAGGAGAAGCAGGATTTAGGTGCTGAGTATGGCGTCACCCAGCTATTCTATGATAATCAGAAGTATTTCGACTTTGTGGACAAGGCTAAGGAGATGGGTATCACTATTCCTATTATTCCTGCCATCAAACCATTTGCCAAATTAAGTCAGCTGACCGTTGTACCAAAGACTTTCCATTGCGATTTCCCAGAAGAACTTGTAAAGGAGGCCTTAAAATGCAAGAACGACGAGGAGGCTAAGACTTTGGGTATCGAATGGGCTGTAAACCAGGTAAAGGACTTATATGCACACGGAATCAACAATGTACATTTCTTTACGGTTTCAGCAGTTGATTCTGTTCGTGAAATTATGAAGAAACTAGTATAATTAAACAATATACTCGGAAAGATTGAATAGATAAATATGAAGTTTAGTGAGGTTATTGGACAAGAAGATGCAGAAAAGCGACTAATGCAGCTCGTGGAGGAAAACCGTGTGCCGCATGCTATGCTTTTTACGGGTCCTGAGGGATGCGGAAAGATGGCAGTTGCTTTGGCTTTCGCCAGCTATATGCTCAACAATAGTCCATTGCTCGACAACTGGGGCCATCCCGACCTTCATTTTACCTATCCTACAATAAAGCTCCCAAAGATGGGCAGCGATCATCAGCCAGTAAGCGATGATTTTGCGAAGGAATGGCATCATCTTCTCACACAAGGTCCTTATTTTTCCATGAACCAGTGGATGAATGAGATGGAAGCAGCCAATCAGCAGAGTATTATTACTGCTGCCGAGAGTGATGACATCGCCCGAAAGCTCAGTCTTAAATCTAGTCAGGGTGGCTACAAGGTGAGCCTAATCTGGCTGCCAGAGCGAATGAACATTGCTGCAGCCAATAAATTATTAAAACTGCTTGAGGAACCACCTCACATGACTTTATTCATTTTGGTGAGCGAAGAACCTGAGAAACTTTTAGAAACCATCCGAAGCAGAACTCAACGTTTCGATATCAAGAAGATTGATACCCCTGCTATCGAGAGAGCACTTATCGAGAAGAGAGGCATTGACGAGGATGCCGCCCACCGCATCGCCAGAGTTGCAAACGGCAACTGGAACAAGGCTTTGGAGGAACTCGACAGCGGCAATGAGAACAAGCAGTTTCTCGATATGTTCATTATGCTGATGCGTCTCTCCTACCTCCGCAATATTCACGACCTAAAAAAATGGAGCGAGGCTGTTTCGGGATTCGGAAGAGAGAAACAAAAGCGCATGATCACCTATTTCATCCATATGGTGAGAGAGAATTTCATTTACAACTTCCAGAATCCAGAGTTAAACTATATGACACAGGAGGAAGAGAACTTCTCCAAGAATTTTGCACGCTTCATCAACGAAGCCAATGTTATTGACATTACAGAGCTGCTCAACAAGGCTCTACGAGATATATCACAAAATGCCAATGCCAAAATCGTTTTCTTCGATATTGCATTGAACATGATCGTATTACTAATAAGGAAATAATAGTTTATGGACTATAATAATTTAGATTTCAAGATGTGTAACGGATGCGACCGTGGTCTTTGTGCCTGCGGTGTGGGGCGTCAGGACAAGCAGCTCAACACTTATGACTGGTTGGCAGATGTACCTGGAAATGCTCAGAGCACCGACCTTGTGGAGGTTCAGTTCAAGAACACTCGCAAAGGTTATTATCACAACGTGAACAATCTTGAATTGAAAAAAGGCGACATCGTTGCCGTAGAGGCCAATCCTGGTCACGACATCGGTGTTGTCACACTTACCGGAAGACTGGTAAAACTCCAGATAAAGAAGGCAAATATCAAGTCACCTGAGGACATCAAGCGCATCTACCGAATTGCCAAGCCTGTGGATATGGAAAAATATCACGAGGCTAAGAGCCGTGAACATGGTACGATGATACAGAGCCGCCAGATTTCCAAGGACCTAGGTCTACAGATGAAGATCGGTGACGTGGAATACCAAGGCGATGGCAACAAGGCTATCTTCTATTATATTGCTGATGAACGTGTCGACTTCCGTCAGCTCATCAAGGTTCTCGCCGAGACTTTCCATGTGAGAATTGAGATGAAGCAGATTGGTGCCCGACAGGAAGCAGGACGTATCGGTGGAACAGGTCCTTGTGGCCGTGAGCTCTGCTGTGCTACCTGGATGAAGAACTTCTCAAGTGTTAGCACCAATGCAGCCCGCGTACAGGATATCTCGTTGAATCCACAGAAGTTGGCTGGAATGTGTGCCAAGTTGAAATGTTGTCTCAATTATGAGGTGGATGACTATATCGAGGCAAGCAAGCGCATTCCTTCTAAGGAAATTGTACTTCAGACTCTCGACAATGACTACTATCTGTTCAAGACAGATATTCTTCTCGGATTGATCACCTATTCAACCGATAAGAACCTTGCAGCAAACCTTGAGACCATCTCTGCCAAGAGAGCACATGAGATTATTGAGATGAATAAGCGTGGCGAAAAGCCTCTTAACCTCGAGGAGGATGGCAAGGTGAAGGAAAGTAAACAGCCTATCGACTTGCTCGCCGATGCCGACTTGAGCCGTTTCGACAAATCAAAGAAAAAGAAGAAGAAAAATAAGCCTCAGAACCGTCAGCAGAATGCTGGCGCACAGAATGCAGGACAGGAGAATACTCCACGCAATGAGCAGCGCCAGAACGAACAGAGAGGCAATAACGAACAGCGTCCTCGCAATAATGAGCAGCGACCACCTCGTAATGATCAAAGAACTCGCAATAATGAGCCTCGCAACAACGAGCCAAGAAATAACGAGTCTAGAAACAACGAGCAGCCTCGCCAGAACAATCAGCAAGGCCGTCGCAACAATAATGGCAACAACAACCGGAGAAACAACCAGGAGCGTCGCCATAACAACAATAACCAGAACCGAGGACCACGTCCTCAACAGCCTCGTCAGAACAATCCTCAGGCTGATAATCGTCAAGAATAATGAAAAAGGTATTCTATACCTTATTTATAATAGCAACGATTTTCGCATCTTGCAATAACAAGAAGGTGTATGATAAATATAATCATACACCTCTTGCAGGATGGGAAAAGAATGATACATTGTCGTTTGATGTACCACGTCTAGCCCATGCAGGTAGTTATTCCTCACAATTGGGACTAAGAATCAATGGAGTTTATCCTTTCATGGGATTAACATTGATTGTAGAGCAACAAATATTGCCTAGCAGAAAGATTGTGGTAGATACCATTCAGTGTGAGCTTATCGACAAGAATGGAACTACCAACGGACAAGGTATCAACTACTACCAGTATAACTATCCTATCACTCACTTATTCTTAAATAAAGGCGACTCGCTTCATATCGCAATTCGTCACGATATGAAACGAGAAATTCTACCTGGAATAAGTGATATCGGATACCAGTTAACTTCGAATTAAATTTCTTCCTGCATCAATTCTCAGGAAGATAAACAACAGGATGGTAAAACCCCAAAGCGAGGAGCCACCATAGCTGAAGAACGGTAATGGAATTCCAATTACAGGCGTGAGTCCCAACACCATTCCCACATTGATGAACACATGGAATAGGAAGATACTCAGCACACTATAACCATAGATTCTACCAAACTTGAACGGTTGCCGCTCGGCAAGTTTTATCAAGCGCAGAATCAACATTAGGAAAAGTAGAAGTACACCTGCAGAGCCCACAAATCCCTCTTCCTCACCTACTGTACAGAAGATGAAGTCGGTATCCTGCTCTGGCACATATTTCAACTTTGTCTGCGTTCCATTTAAAAAACCCTTTCCTTTCAGTCCGCCAGAACCAATGGCAATCTCACTCTGATGCACATTATATCCAGCACCTGTTGGGTCCTCTTCCAAACCCAGCAACACATTAATACGTACTCGCTGGTGAGGTTCCATCACATTGTTCAGAACGAAGTCGGCCGAATAGAAAAAGGTGATTGAGCCTATTGAGAAAAGGGCTATAAGCAAATAAGTTGGATATTGAGTGCTCAGCCATTGATATACCAAATAGCCTATTAACCCCACACAGAGTATAATCTGCACCCAAGTAACGTCGAAAGGTATAACATACTGGGAGAAAAGAACTGCTCCAAGGGTGATACCTACTGTATAGGCAAGCAGTGTTAGTGTTTGCTTCTTGTCTTGGATATAGGTATATGCCATGCCCGATGTAAAGATCTGCACCAACATCAGCACAACGAATTTTCCTAAAGAAGTAGTTTCCCATAACTGTACCTGCTCGAACTTGATACCCACCACAAAATAGATGACCATTGCCACCGCTGTGAATAGAATACTTCCTGGCATACCTTCACGGTAGAACATAAGGAAGAAAGCAAAATAAACAAGCGCCGAGCCTGTCTCCCGCTGAAGCACAATCATGATCATTGGCAGCATCACCACGAAGCAGGCACCAGCAAAGTGCTTCATCTTATGGATATCAAATCCATAAGTACTCATAAACTTCGCTATCGCCAATGCCGTGGCAAACTTGGCAAACTCTGCCGGTTGCAGTCGAAGTGGACCTAATACCAACCAAGATCGGGATCCCTTGATCTGATGGGGGTTGAAGATAGTGACAAAGAGCAACAGAAGAAGCGCTGCAAAGATAACATACGAGAAGGTATCAAAAAAGCGATCGTCGAGCATCAGAATAACAAAGCCCAAACAGATAGAAGTACCCATCCAGACAATCTGCATACCCGAACGAGAATCCATACTGAAGATATCGGTGTCACCATACGTATAACTGGCACCACAGACACTCACCCATCCGAAAGCGAGAAGTGCCATATAGATAAGTATCGTCCACCAGTCAAGTGAACGAAGTACACTATTGCCTTTATCTGTTTGCCTTGCCATAACCTATTCTTCGTTTTTGAAGTGCATCTGCCTCCCTTGCCATAGATGGCGAGAGATGTCCCTTCATATATTGTTCAAACATTACTCCGGCGATTGGAACCGCAAAGTCGGCACCAAAACCACCATTCTCTACATATACCGCAATGGCTATCTTTGGATTCTCCATTGGTGCAAAACCCATGAATACGGAGTGGTCTTGTCCTCTATTCTGCGCTGTACCAGTTTTTCCACAAACCGTAAAGCCCAGTCTTCCGAGATATTTACAGGTACCTCCCATTACAGAACTTCGCATACCAGCAACCACCCAGTCATAGGCTCTCTTGGTAGCCTTCGTATAATGGCGGCGGGTAAAAGCGGTATCCAATGGCTCACCTTTCACCTTTCTCACAACATGAGGTGTGTAGAAATAGCCTCGATTAGCGATGGTTGCACCTAGATTGGCAATTTGAAGTGGTGTGAGGTTCACCTCACCCTGTCCAATAGAGATACTGATGATAGTCAAACCGTTCCAAGATCCCTTATAGGCCTTGTCATAGTAAGCAGAGTTTGGAATCAGTCCTCGCTTCTCACCAGGCAGGTCAATACCTAGTTTATAGCCAAAACCCATGCTCACCATATAGTCTCGCCACGTATCCATTGCATCCTGAACAGTGTGATACTTCCTGCGGTTGCTCATCATATGATAGAGTCCCCAGCAGAAATAGCCGTTGCACGAAGTACTGATAGCTCCCACCAACGCCAAAGGCGAAGCATGACCGTGACAGCCTACATGCAATCCTTTATAATAGAATCCATGATTACATGGATAAGTTGTGTGCGAATTGATAATACCCTCGGTCATGAAGGTTAGTGCCTGGGTAGTCTTGAAAGTGGAGCCTGGAGGATACTGACCCATGATACTACGGTTGAGCAAAGGTTTCCAGACATTACGTGAGAGTTTAGCGTGCATTTTTCCACGCTTATGTCCGATCATCAATCGGGGGTCGTAGGAAGGTGAAGACACCATTGCCAGCACCTCACCCGTAGATGGTTCAATAGCAACGATACTGCCAATCTTCCCCTCAAGCAATCGTTCACCTAAAGCCTGAAGATTCAAATCCAGTGAGAGTGTAAGATCCTTACCAGCTACCGGTCTGCTATCGAACTTACCATTCTGATAGCGTCCCTGAATCCTTCCATGCGCATCACGAAGGAGTATCTGAACACCCTTCTCTCCTCGGAGCTGCTTCTCGTAGTATTTCTCCACGCCCATCTTTCCGATGTAATCACCAGGCTGATAGTAGTCGTCCTCCTCAATATTATTTTGCGAAACTTCACCCACATCGCCCAGCACATGACCAGCATACGGATACTTATACTGGCGGATGCTTCGCTTCTGAACATAGAAACCTGGGAAGCGGAACATCTTCTCCTGGAATACGCTGAACTCCTTATCCGTGAGCTGACTCATAAAGAGCTGTTGGGTATAGCGCGAATAGCCAGGATTCTTGTTGCGGTCCTTAATATCATTCATTCGTTGAATGAAAGCATCCTTGGTGATACCCAAGGCATTACAGAACTCCATCGTGTCGAGGCGGCCGCTCTCCTCATTCATCACCACCATAATATCATAGGCAGGCTGGTTGTACACCATAAGCTTGCCGTGGCGGTCGGTAATGACACCACGCGAAGGGTACTCTATCTTCTTGAGGAATGCATTACTGTCGGCATTCTTCTTGTAGTCATCGCTCAAGAGCTGGAGCGTAAAAAGTCGGATGATGTAGACCACAACAATAGCTGTAGCCACACCACCTATTACTAAACTTCGATTTTCGAGATTATAATCCTTCATTATGATTTCCTCACATTCTCAACAGCCATTATCAAGCACATTGTCAACACTGTACTTCCACCGATGTTCATCAACCACTGCATCCAGTTAAAGAAATTGAATGCCTCGAGGGTAAAGAACACCACACTATAAAGGAAGACGAGGAGCAAAACATAATAGAAGAAAGAGGTTGCACCAATAGTTCTAGGCGATGGCACAAGGTCATCAGCGCTATCTCTTGGGATAAAGATTGAGAACCATGATGGCTGCAGCATACCGACAAGGGTCATGGATGCAGCAGCAACGCCTGGGGTGTTGGCAAACATGTCGACACCCAAGCCCATTGCGAAACACCATATCAGCACGGCCCATCTAGGATAGTTGCGAGGGAAATGCAGCACAAAGTAGATATAAAGCAATGGGGTGGCACAATTGAAGAGGTGTATATTATTGAACACCAACGCCTGTGCCAGCAAAAGAACAAAGAACAAAATTATTCTTTCAACAAAATCTATATTCATCTTGCTTTATTCTTCCTTTACTTTAAGTGAGTCTTCTGCAGCTCGCATAATATCTATGCGCTCCTGCATAGCCGAATTATCTACTACAAACACATCCCGCAGGTTGCCGAAATCGGTCGACAATTTAATCTGCACTCTATACGAGAGTCCATCTGCTGAATTGTAAACATGCTGGATTCTTCCTGCCAGCACTCCTGGAGGGAACACAGAGGAATAACCACTGGTAACCACCTGGTCGCCCAGTTTGAAGCGGGCATGGCGAGGCACATCGTCGAGATAGGCGATGTTGGCTGCTCCTCCCGTCCAGTGAAGGGATCCGAAGTAACCTCTCTTCCAGATAGTACAGCTGATATTCGATTGGGTGTTGAGGATTGGCAGCACCACTGAGTAGTGGGAAGCCACCAGATAAACGATACCTACAACACCATTACCGCAGACTACACCCATATCCTTCCTCACACCATCGGATGAACCCACATCGATGGTAATGAGGTTGTCTGGGCGGTCCACCGAGTTGCTAACCACCTTACCGTGAATCAGGCTGTAGCCTTCCAGACGGAGGAGCTGACGGCTTTTCAACAGACTACTATCACCTTTTATATTAGTGATGCTATCCGTGAGTTTTGCCACCTGATTCTCGAGCAGGATGTTGCGTTGAGCCAGTGTTTCATTAATCTTCGACAACGAGAAATAGGAATCGACGGCAGAGTTCCATTCATAAACCTTGCCCGAAACCGCATTGGCCGAAGAGAACCACACACTGCCCTGATAGCTGTTGTATTGAAACAACAGTACGAAGCTGATTACCTCTAGAAGTACGAAGACGAACCAATGCTTGTATTTCGCCAGAAACTCTATAAGGTTGTGCATATCGTTATCTCATCAGGAAGGAGAAGCGGTCTACATTCTTCAATGCGATACCAGCTCCCTTAGCCACGCTGTGCAATGGATCGTCTGCAATATGGAATGGAATGTGAATCTTATCCTCAAGACGCTTGTCGAGACCGCGGAGCAATGCGCCACCACCACTCAAGTAGATACCATTCTTTACGATATCAGCATAGAGCTCAGGTGGAGTATTCTCGAGTGCACTCAATACGGCATTCTCAATCTTTGCGATTGTCTTGTCGAGACAGTGTGCAATCTCCTGATAGCATACAGGAACTTCCATTGGGAGGGCTGTGATACGGTTTGGTCCATGAACGATGAAGTCCTCTGGTGCCTCATCACCAAGATCGGTGAGAGCTGAACCTACATGAATCTTGATACGCTCAGCCATACGCTCTGATACCTTCACATTGTGCTGACGGCTCATATAGTCCTGGATATCAGCGGTGAGGTCATCACCTGCAGTACGGATAGAGTTGTTTGAAACAATACCACCGAGAGAGATGACAGCGATTTCGGTAGAACCACCACCGATATCAACAATCATGTTGCCCTCAGGGGCCTCTACATCTATACCGATACCAATAGCAGCAGCCATTGGCTCAAAAATCAAATAAACATCACGACCATCGGCATGCTCGGCTGAGTCACGCACAGCACGAAGTTCAACCTCGGTAGAGCCTGAAGGCACACCAATTACCATACGGAGGGATGGAGAGAAAAGGCGGCTGCCTGTGTGAACCATCTTGATAAGTCCACGCATCATCTGCTCGCAGGCGGTAAAGTCAGCGATCACACCATCTCTCAACGGGCGAATTGTGCGGATGTTGTCGTGTGTTTTCTCGTACATCATCTTGGCCTTCTCACCCACAGCGATCATTTTATCAGTGCGGCGGTCAAGAGCGACAACCGAAGGCTCGTCAACCACAATCTTATCATCGCTGATAATGATGGTGTTGGCGGTGCCAAGGTCCATTGCAATTTCCTGAATAAATGAAAAAAATCCCATTATCTTAATTATTATTTAGAAAATAGTAATTAGCAATTATGATAGACATTCCCTGGGGAAGCCTGCCCACGGAGTGGGCGCATCACAATTACTAATTACCTCATTATTAATTTACTAATTACTTAGCGAACCAAGCGTGAATAGCAGTATCGTAGTGACTGCTTACGCCGAAAGCACGCTCTGCAAAATGCTTACGATCCTCGATGTCGGTAGCTGCACCCTTCTTGTTAAGGATGTCGAGCAATTCTGCATATTCATTCTTAGAAGGAATGATGACAACATCCTTGAAGTTTTTAGCTCCAGCACGGATCAATGAAATTCCGCCGATGTCGATCTTCTCAATGATATCGGCATCAGAAGCGCCACTGGCTACTGTCTGCTCGAATGGATAGAGATCAACGATAACCAAGTCGATTGAAGGAATCTCATACTCCTTCATCTGTGCCTGGTCGCCCTCATTCTCGCGGCGGGCAAGGATACCTCCGAAAATCTTTGGATGAAGAGTCTTCACGCGACCGCCAAGAATTGAAGGATATGTGGTAACATCCTCAACCTTCTCGCATTCGTAACCCAATGATTCGATGAAGCTCTGGGTACCACCAGTACTCAGGAATTTCACACCCTCCTCATTCAATTTCTTCAGGAGATCCTCAAGACCATCCTTGTGGAAGACTGATATTAAAGCAGTCTTAATTTGTTTTGTTTCAGCCATTTTTCTTTTTGTACTTTATAAAGTAGGTGCAAAGTTAATAAAAACGAGCGAAAATTTACCTATTTAATAATTAAAAAATGCTCATACCAGCCGATTTTTGATATTTTTTTATCCTATCGCCACTTATCCCATTGCTTTTCACTATTTTTGCATTCCAGATACAAACCATAACCTTATCGAAAATGAACAAAAACATCATCGCAATTTTAGTCATTACACTTTGTTTGTTTTTTCAAAATGATGCTGCTGCCAAGACGAAGCAGCAGCCTTCCGACCGTGAATACTGGTCGTCTCTAGCCTGGCAGATGTCACAACCTGTTCTCGAGAAAATGGCCGAGGGCAAGTTGCAGCAACAGATGGAGACGGAATATAGTCCGAGTTTTGACAAGCGCAACCGAAAGGTTCTCTTTATGGAATGTTTTGGCCGTTTGATGTCGGGCATTGCTCCTTGGCTGGCGCTTCCCGATGATAATACCAAGGAAGGTCAGATGCGACATCAATTACGAGAATGGGCTTTGGCGAGCTATAAGAATGCGGTGGATCCCGACTCGCCCGATTGCCTGCTCTGGCAGGGGGCTGGTCAGATTCTGGTGGATGCAGCCTATATCGCCGAGAGTTTTCTTCGTGCCTACGATACGCTATGGGTGCCACTTGATGAAACTACCAAGCAACGCTATCTCGCACACTTCCGCAGTCTTCGCGACATCGATCCTCCCTATACCAATTGGCTGCTCTTCTCTTCCACTATCGAGAGTTTCATGGCAAAGGCGGGAGCGCCCTACGATCAATATCGTGTGAATTCGGCTTGCCGCAAGATGGAAGAATGGTATGTTGGTGATGGGTGGTTCTCGGATGGTCCTGATTTTGCCTTCAACTACTACAGCAGTTATGTCTTCCACCCTATGTATCTCGAAACCCTCCAGGCAATGATAGATGCCAAAGCTAACACTCGCCTTGATTATCAGAAATATTACGACAGAGAGTTACTTCGATGCCAAAAATATTCCATCATTCTTGAACGTTTTATATCTCCCGAGGGTACATTCCCTGTAGTAGGCCGTTCCATTCCCTACAGAATGGCTGTTATGCAACCTTTAGCATTGATGGCATGGCAGCAGAAACTGCCATCCGATTTAAGCAACGGACAAGTAAGAGCTGCCCTAACCAAAGTGATGCATCGTATGTTTGATACTCAGAAGAATTTCAACAAAGTAGGCTATCTCACTATCGGCTTCTGTGGACATCAGCCGAATGTTGCCGATTGGTACACCAACAATGGTAGTTTGTATATGACCACCCTTTCCTTCATGCCTCTCGGACTCCCAGCTAATCATCCATTTTGGGTGGATGCTGCCCAGCCATGGACACAGGTGAAAGCCTGGAACGGTATGGATTTCCCGAAAGATCACGATTGGAAGGATAAGATAACCACACATGACAAGTGGTAAAAAAAATGGCCGCTCCTCACGGGGCAGCCATCTTATCTCATTTGCAATATTGCGCTTATGAAAATGTAATGTAATATAAAACTAATATGTTAACCTTAAATGTACTATAGTCGATTCAAAATGCCCCCCGTTGAAAGGGGGCAGATTTTCTCCTGACAAAAAGTGCTTTGCCTGGATGTATGTATTAGTAATTGAAAAATCTGTGATAATTACAAGAATTGATATCCTAAAAAAAACTCTCCCCTAAATTAAAACTTTTACCTTCATTTTCTACTAATGCAAAGTTACAAGCGATTTTTCGGTAGAAGGTGGATTATTTATTTTTTACAAGGGTAAAATCTGTTTTTCCGCATCAACAAAGGCTTTCAAGGCGCTCAAAAGCATCCTTCTGCGCTTTCTTTTAATCGCACGCAATCAATCTGAGCAAATTTGATAATTCATTGCTACTATATTCTTGCGAGCATTTAAAAATCTTCTAGCCTACTCGTGGATTGCTCTCCCCGTTTGGCTCGGTGAACCGGAGGGACAATAAAGATTATTGAATTGTGAGAGGCCATGCCACAAGGTTAAAGTGCTTATGGTAAAACTTACGATTAGGGTGAATTCCAAGAAAGACTGATTAAGATTTTGGGAATTGTCCGAATGTGCGATGTCCTGAATAAGCTTTTTTTTAAGTTGTCCTGAAGTCCTGAAGTCCTGAAGTCCTGAATAAGCTTTTTGAAATTGCAATAATTGTACTGATGTACTGATGTACTGATGTACTGAATAAGCTTTTAAAGTTTGTTTGAGGTATATTTTTTTTAGAAGAGAAAATACCAAATTAATAATTAACATATTTTTATATTATATATTATATATATTATATAATATATATAATATATAATATAAAGTTTCAGAAATAACAATTTATCACAAAGTCAAAAAGCTTATTCAGTACATCAGTACATCAGTACATCAGTACATCAGTACAACTTCAGAAAAAATGTACTTCTAGTCAGTACAAAGTCAAAGGCTTATTCAGGACTTCAGGACTTCAGGACTTCA
>CAJOPE010000156.1 GCA_905236815.1 uncultured Prevotella sp.
ATTATCAGTTAATTATACCTAATTTGCAAATTGGTATTTATATACTACTTAAGAAATACAAATTCAACTAAATTAGAGAAGAACCAAAACAGTAGATACTTTTTTCGTAGTTTCCTAACTATGTTGACATATACTTTCCTGACTTGATAGACACTTACCTGGATAAGTGGAGACAGTGCTACTGATTGAGTATATACTGATTTAAAAATCCTCATCAGTCTTTACGTTTATTCTTCACTGAAAATAAAACTAATTGAATACTCAAATATCCTAACGTTTTTCAGGACTAAAGCTTGACTGAAATATGCATCGATTTATTTCTAGCTGGAGAATAGGTCAGGCTATGTTTCCTCAACTTTTGAGTTTAGTAAACATTTCCGAAAAATAACACATACTTATGTTAAATAACAGTTAATTTTTTAGGATACTTCATGAAGTATCGCTACTTTTGTACTCGTCGAAGGGGTAGTGAATATACGGGAGCAGATCGGGAAAGAAAGAGTTTATCATTAGTCATTTTGGGATATTTCCATCCGAAACTCTGATGAATGTTTGGAATGTTGAATGTTTTAGCTATGAAGAAATACAAGAAAAAAAGCCCACTCTGCATATTGCTGAGTGAGCTTCAAAAAAGAATCAATCTCTTCCTCACGGAAGTGAAATACGGTTATTATTTGATGAATAGTTTTTTGCGGGTTGTTGTACCATCCTCGTTAGTGATGATAACTATGTTGACACCTGGTGCAGGCTTGCTGATAGCATTACCCTTCAGGTCATAATACTTCACCTTGCTGGTGCTTTCAATGCTCACGCCATTCACACCTGCAATAACTCGCTTCTCACCAGCCAAAGTCACCTCTTCCTGGTTCGACCAAGCCGATTCGGTACCATCGGTATAAACCGCCTTCACTTTGAACTGATAGGTGTTGCCCGCAGTGAGGTTCGACAGATTGTAGTAGTTGTTGGTGATGCCAGTGATTTCTCTTGCAGAGGCAGCACGCGCATTGGCAGCAGTGATATCGCCCGCATAGATAGTGATCGACTCAATGGCAGGATAGTTGCTGGCAGCGATGTTGATCTGCTCGGTCGACTTCGCATCCAATACATATACATATTCCCTGCTACTTGTGCCGAGGGTTGCACGGGCCTTTGAGCCACCCTTCAATGTGGAAACTGTGAGAGAGGCCTGACTAGAGGTGTAGCTGTAGGCCTTGATAACTACCGATATCTTGCTGTAGTCGGAAGGAACGCTGAAGCTGTTGCTCTTGATATAGCTGCCTGGAATGATGCTTCCGTTGGCTACATAGAGTGTGCGGCCTGTTGTCCAACCCTTTGGCAGATAGTAGCTGTAGTAGCTTGCTGCATTGTAGAGTCTTCCACCATAAGCATAGGCTGTATACGAAGTGAAATCAGCAGACTGTAACTGCTTTGGCTCCTCTACCGATGGATTGTCTGGAGTGATCTCGTTCAGCCACAAGGTATAGCTCTTAACGAGTGATGCTGTGCTCTCGTCGCTCCATTTCGCCTGGAAGGAATTATCAGTAACGTTCTGGGCAGAAAGCAACAGAGGAGTTGCCTTGTCAGCCTGTACATCGGAAGCGGTGGCAGAGAGGTTGATCTTCACCGAGGTAGCTCCTGTGCTTGATAAGGTCAGGGTAGCATTATAAGTGCCGCTGCGGGTTGGCTTGAAGGTAACATTCAAAGTGGTTCCGTTCTGAGCGGTAGCAGCCGTAATCGAAGTCTTGTCGATGCCGAAAACGCCATTTGCATCGGATAGGGTAGCAGTAACGTTGCCCTTCAAGTCGCTGGCGCTGAGACTGATAGACTTTGTACTTGTCTTGCCCGTTTCAATCGTACCGAAGGAAATGCTAGATGGGGTTACCTTCAAGGTTGGGGTAGCCACCTGCTCTTCGGCCCCCTTCACATACCAGAAAGAAACAGTGCCATCGCTATTGAGCTGGATATCAGTTACAGGCTTGTCGAGTGTTCCTGCGCCGCCAGTAGTGCTGGCAAGCGATCCGCTGCTCTTGAGGTTGAGCTTGGAGGCTGGGGTAGAGCTCTTGGTAAAAGCATGATTGGTCTGACCAAAAAGGTCGGTGGATTCATTCTTAGTGCTGAGAGTGTTGTCGGCAGGAATAATCGTCATCAGCTGCACAGCATTGTTGTTCACAGTATTTGCTGTCCATCGGCTGGCCACATAAGTAACGTGGGTAATCATCAAGCCCTCATCCTGGATGTAGCTGTCCCAACCCTGTTTAGCACGATTCTCGAGAATGAAATACTCATTGCTGTTGAGCTGACTGGTAATCTTCACCGCCTTGTCGTTGCCCTTGTTGAATACAGGCAGGGTGTACTTGGTATTGTCCTTAGGAGTTTCGTAGTCGAGCCATCCCATGAAGTTCTTCTCATAGGCATTATATCCGATAGGCGTATAGCCATTGTTATTGTAGCTACCGTAATCCATCAAACTCCAGCTGCCGATGCCGTAATAGCCATTGCTATAGGTAGTCTCGTAGAAATCAGGCAAACCCAGACAGTGAGAGAACTCATGGCAGAAAGTTCCGATACCATCGATCTTGGTATTGCTGTCGCTGCTGCCATTGGTCTCGTTGAAAACCGCAAAACGGTCGATCTTGGTATTGTTGCGGGTGCGGGTACCCGTACCATCGTTATAGCTCTTACCCGCAGCCAGACTCCACTGACAAGGCCATACGGCATCGGAAGTTGCACCCTGAGCCTCGCCAGGACCTGCATACACCACGATACAAACATCCGCCTCGCCATCACCATCGTTGTCGTATTTCGACCAGTCGATCTCACTACCAGCCTTATCGATAGCCTCACCTACCATTCGAGCAACACCCTTGTCGTTGCCACCGCTGTTTCCGCCATAAGTGGCGCGGGTAGAGTTGAGCGTGTAGATGCCATAGACATCAAACTGCGGACTATAGAGACCATTCGACTGATCGACGAAATACTGATGCACACTGTTGCTGCCCTGTGTATATTGCGACACAAAAGTAGATTTCGTATTCGACATCTTCTTGTCGCTATACTGAACGAGCAATACAGGAATTCTAGGGCTTGCAGTAGTAGGCACCTGAGTAGCTCCCACCTTTCTCGGACCATTTACCAATCTAGGACGGCCCAGTTCGGCCGATTTCCTTCGTCCGATGCTCTGCTGCGAAAGCGTAGCCTGCATAGTGAAATTTTTTCTCTGCGCATTGAGGAAGCTAATTTCATTTGATTTTCGGTCTTTCAAGTTATGTGCTCTCACATTTGTAAGACCTTTTAGGTTACGATAGAAAAAATCACCATTCTTTCCCCTTTCGATGGTCATACCATCCTGTGTTATCAAGCTGTGATGAAACTCGTCGCCTGCGAGTGTAACGGTGATTTCCGTACCATCACTTTGCTTATGGGTTGTGGTGACTCGTTTTGCCGGATTTGCCAAGCTGCCGATAGTGGCACCCAGGCATACCGATAGGAATAAAAATCTCTTCATAAATCAAAAATTTTAAATGTAAAGTATTAAAAATTAAAAATAGAAGTCGCAAACATATATCGAGTGCAAATATAATTATTTCAATTTGATCTACCAAATAATTATTAGAAAAACTTTCGTTTTTATTTCAAAAAGTTACAATATACCTATTATTTGTTACGAAAATACTTATTGTTAGGTATTATTGATTTCGTTTTGTAAAACTTTCGAAAATGCGATAATTGCTGTTTTCTCGGTTTTTTCACTGGCATGTATAATTCATAGAAGATCATTTTCTCAGCTACTTCTCCCCTGCTTGCGGGGGAGATAAGAGAGAGGGTATACCACAAAATTAATCATTAAAAGCTAATATTGAATAGCCAATAAACGTTGCTCGTGGTATACCCTCTCTTTTATCTCCCCCATAAATGGGGGAGAAATGCTGGAAAAAATCAGGCTAAAAATGAAAACCCACTTAGCAGAACACTAAGTGGGTTTGTTAATTCAGCATAAAAGGGTTAAGTCATCATTTTATTGTGTTGAGTCTTAGAATTACAAATATTTTGGTTTCGGAATTTTTAATGATAAAATCTCTCCTATAAATTGCTCAATATTTAATATCTACAGATCAATACGCCTGTTCGTGAACACCCTTTACAGCTCTGCCCGAAGGATCGTTCATATTCTTGAATGAACTATCCCATGCAAGCGCCTCGGCAGTAGAGCAGGCCACACTAGGAATGGAAGGAACACTTCGGGCAGCACTATCCGATGGGAAATGCTCGGCAAAAATGCTGCGATAGTAATATTCCTCCTTGTTCTGAGGTGGGTTGATAGGGAAACGCTCGGCAGCATGAGCCATTTGCTCATCGCTCACAGCACTTGCCGTAATCTGCTTCAAAGTATCAATCCAACTGTAACCCACACCATCGCTGAACTGCTCCTTCTGTCGCCAAGCCACCTCGGCAGGAAGCATGTCGCTGAAGGCTTCTCGTACTATCTTTTTCTCCATCGTCTCACCAGGGCACATCTTCAGCTCTGGATTGGTGCGCATGGCAATATCGAGAAATTCCTTATCGAGGAAAGGCACACGGCCCTCGACACCCCAGGCACATAAACTCTTGTTGGCACGCAAGCAATCATACATATAGAGCTTGGAAAGCTTGCGCACGGTTTCCTTATGGAATTCGGCTGCAGATGGCGCCTTATGGAAATACAAATAACCACCGAAGATCTCGTCGGCTCCCTCGCCAGAGAGCACCATCTTGATGCCCATCGACTTTATAACACGTGCCAAAAGATACATTGGCGTTGAAGCACGGACAGTAGTTACATCATAGGTTTCAATAAAATAAATAACATCACGGATGGCGTCGAGACCTTCTTGGATGGTATAGTTTATTTCGTGGTGAACGGTTCCGATATAATCGGCAACCAGTTTCGCCTTAGCTAAATCGGGAGCCCCCTTCAAACCAACGGCAAAGGAGTGCAGACGAGGCCACCATGCCTTGGTTTTGCCATCGGCCTCTACACGATGCTCGGAATACTGCTCGGCAATGGCTGAGATAACCGAGGAGTCGAGACCGCCCGAGAGGAGCACGCCATAAGGTACATCGCTCATCAACTGGCGCTTCACTGCATCCTTCAAACCCTTCTGGATTTCGTCGGAGCTTCCGCCGTTGTCTTTTACTGCTTCGTAGTCGAACCAATCGCGGGTATAGTATCTCTTCATTCCAGGATCCTTGCTGAAATAATAATGTCCAGGAAGGAAAGGCTCGTATTTCTCGCACTGTCCTTCGAGAGCTTTCAATTCAGAGGCAACATACACCTTTCCGTCGGCGTCATATCCGATATACAAAGGAATTACTCCAATTGGATCTCGGGCAATGAGGAAACTGTCGTCCTCGACATCGTAGAGTGCAAAAGCAAAGATACCACTCAGTTTTTCGATCATGGCAGAGAGCTGAGCGTCTTCACTTCCGTTGGCCTTCCACTCGCGATAGAGAGCCAGGATAACCTCGCAGTCGGAACCGGTCTGGAACTGATAGTCGGCGAATTGCTTACGAAGGTCGAGATGGTTATAAATCTCGCCGTTCACTGCCAGCACCTGCTTCTTGTCGGGTGAGAACAAAGGCTGCTTGCCCGATTCTGGGTCGACGATGCTCAAGCGCTCGTGTGCGAGAATCGCACTTCCACCACAATAGATTCCACTCCAGTCAGGTCCACGATGACGGATTTTCTGACTCATTCTTAATGCTTTCTGACGCAACTCAGGAGTCTGCTCCTGAATGTTGAAGATTGATACTATTCCACACATATTGGTTGTTTTTTTATTGTTTGTTTGCCGTTTTGTGAATTTAGAATAAAGCCATTAGCTATTCTTGCTTATTTTTAAAGCATTTCCATACTACTTTTCCCCCACTTGTGGGGGAGATTGAGAGAGGGTATGCCACAAGATAAATCAATAAAGCTAATTATAGATAGCCTATAAACTTTGTTCGTGGCATTCCCTCTCTAATCTTTAATCTCTAATCCATCGATCCAGATTAATGGTTGTAGCAGCTCTCGCCATGCTCGTAGATATCGAGACCTTCTTCCTCAATACGCTTGTCAACTCGGATGCCGACAGTCTTTTTGATTGTAAAGAAGAGGATGAGACCGCAGACAACAGTCCAACCATCAATGCAAAGAATACCCAGCGCCTGAGCTCCTAAGAAACCGAAGCCGTGGCCATAGAGGGCGCCCTCTCCAACACTGAGAAGACCTGTGAGCAATGTACCAGCGATACCGCAGATTCCATGTACAGTGCTTGCACCTACTGGGTCGTCTATATGAAGTTTCTGATCGATAAACTCAATTCCGAATGGAAGGAGAGTACCGCAGATCAAACCTATTACTACTGCTCCTGTAGGAGATACTACATCGCATCCTGCAGTGATACCTACCAATCCTGCCAACACACCATTCAAGGTGAGGGAGAATGAAGGCTTTCCGTATTTGAACCAAGTGATGAACATAGTGGCAATTCCACCTGCTACGGCTGCAAGGTTGGTGGTAAGGAACACATGAGAAATGGCTACTCGGTTAACTTCACCACTTGCTGCAAGCTGTGAGCCTGGGTTGAAACCAAACCAACCAAACCAGAGGATGAATACACCAAGTGCTGCTGCCATCAAGTTGTGGCCTGGAATAGCCTTGCTCTTGCCGTTCTTATCATATTTGCCCAAACGAGGACCCAAAACGATGGCACCAATCAATGCCAATACACCACCTACTGAGTGAACGATCGCACTACCAGCGAAATCGTGGAAGGCTGCACCAAAGGTGTTCATCATGAAACTGCCAGCATCGGCATTGCAGAGCCAGCCTCCACCCCAAGTCCAGTGACCCTCGATAGGGTAGATGAGCAGAGAGATAAACAAACTGTAAACGCAATATACAGAGAACTTTGTGCGCTCTGCCATAGCACCTGATACGATGGTGGCACTAGTTGCGCAGAAAACAGTCTCGAAAATCAGGAAACCCTCAACAGGAAGGTCTGTCTTGTAGAAAGAAAGGTCGCCAAAGTTTGGCATACCGATGAAGCCCTGGCCGTCAGAGCCGAACATAAAGCCAAAGCCAATAAACCAGAATAGTAAAGAACCAAACATAAAGTCGACGAAGTTCTTGAATAATATGTTGGCGGTGTTCTTACTACGTGTGAAACCTGCTTCGCAAAGAGCAAATCCTGGTTGCATAAAGAAAACAAGCATAGCTGCCAGCAGCATCCATACCGTATCCAGTGATATTCCTAAATCTTGTGTTGTCATAATCGAATTTCTTTAATTGTGTTTGTGTAATAGTGTCCTTAAATACATTTCAATCTCCTCTCGGGAGAAGCTGGATATTACTTTTCCTGTTCGGCATTATACAGAGCGATGTCACCTCTCTCGCCTGTGCGGATTCTAATGGTGTCTTCAACAGGAATCACAAAGATTCGTCCATCGCCTATTTCTCCGGTCTGAGCTGCTCTCTGAATTGCGGCTACTGTCTTTTCCACATTCTTGTCTCTCACAACAATATTAAGAAGTACACGCTCAATGCTACTGGTATCATACATTACACCACGATAGATGCGAGCCTGTCGCATTTTGCCTTCTCCTCTTACATCATAATAAGAGAACCATTCGATGTCGGCTGCTGATAAAGCTTCCTTTACATCATCGAACTTGGTCTTGCGGATGATTGCTTCAATCTTTTTCATCTTTACCTCTCTTTTTTATAGGAATTAATACTAACTTGTTTGCATTTTGTTATCTTTCGAGTGCAAAATTAAAGCATTTTGTTATTTTAATCAACAAAAATGGCGCTTATTGAAATTATTAAGTTGTTAATTGTTGCTTTCTGTAAGTATAGTGCTAAAGAATGCTTACAGTCTGTAAGTATTATGGGTTAAAATACTTATAATTTGTAAGTTTGGCGTAAATTTAAGTTGTTTTCTGTTTAAAATATATTGCTTTTGTGAACAAAACGTTGTATATTTGCAGCGTAATTCAAACAAAAAGAAATTGATTACCAATAAAAGTTAGCAATATGATACATAAGATTGGATTCACAAAGATGCACGGAGCAGGTAACGATTATATATATGTAAATACATTATTATATAATATTCCAGATCCAAGTGCTGAGGCGATAAAGTGGAGTGCCCCACATTTCGGCATCGGAAGTGACGGTCTTGTACTCATCGGCAAACCTTCTGCCGGAATAGATGCTGACTATTCCATGCGCATTTTCAATGCCGACGGAAGTGAAGCGATGATGTGTGGCAATGCCAGTAGATGCATCGGAAAATATCTGCATGATAAAGGAATGACCGATAAAAGGGAGATCAAACTCGAAACAAAGTCGGGGGTGAAAATCCTGAAACTCAATATCGATGAGGAAGGAAAGGTGGATAAAGTAACAGTAGACATGCTGGAGCCAAGATTTGATGTGCCAGAACAATACTCACCTGATAAGGTAGCCGATTTGGGTTTAGAGAAAAGTGAATACGGATTAGCAGGTAATGTTAGATGTTCAACATTCGTAAGCATGGGCAATCCCCACTTTGTGATTTTTGTGGATGACCTTTCTAAAGTAGATATAGCAGAAGAAGGTAAGCGACTTGAATTCAACCCTGCATTCCCTCAGAGATGCAACATTGAGTTTGCGCAAATTACTGACATAAACGAGATAAAGACGAGAGTTTGGGAGAGAGGGAGCGGTATTACTATGGCCTGTGGAACTGGCGCTTGCGCCACCGCAGTAGCCGCCGCTCTTAATCATCTAACTTCAAGAGAGAGTGATATTATAATGGATGGAGGCAAGCTCCACATTCGGTGGGGAGAGGACGATAACCATGTGTATATGACGGGTCCTGCAGCTTTCGCCTTCGAAGGAGAAATAGAATTATAAACAACCAAGAAAAAAGAAAACAATGGCATTAATAAACGAACATTTCCTGAAACTTCCAGGCAACTATCTCTTCGCTGATATTGCCAAGAAAGTAAATGCATATAAGGTTTCTCATCCAAAGGAGAAAGTAATCAGTCTGGGCATCGGCGATGTAACCCGTCCTTTGTGTCCTGCTGTAATCGAGGCCATGCACAAGGCCGTGGATGAGATGGCCGAGAAGGCAAGCTTCAGAGGCTATGGCCCTGAAAGAGGCTACGATTTCCTTCGGGATGCAATCGTGAAGAACGACTTTCTGCCTCGTGGCGTACATCTCGACAAGGATGAGATCTTTATCAATGATGGAGCCAAGAGCGATACCGGAAATATTCAGGAGATTGTGAGATGGGATAACAGCATCGGCGTTACCGACCCAATCTATCCAGTATATATTGATAGCAATGTGATGATCGGACGTGCCGGCATTCTCGAAAATGGCAAATGGAGCAATGTGAATTATATGCCTTGCAATGCCGAGAATAAATTCACTCCGCAGATTCCCGACCATAGAGTGGATATGATTTATCTCTGTTATCCAAATAATCCTACAGGAACCGTTATCACCCGCGAGGAACTTCGCAAATGGGTGAATTATGCCAATAAGAACGACTCGCTGATTTTCTATGATGCTGCCTATGAGGCATATATTCAGGATGAGAATATTCCTCATTCCATCTATGAAATCAGAGGAGCAAGAAAGGTGGCTATCGAGTTCCATAGCTATTCTAAAACGGCTGGATTCACTGGCGTGAGATGTGGATACACAGTTGTGCCAAAGGAACTTACAGCCTCTACGCTGAATGGCGAGCGAATACCTCTGAATCAAATTTGGGATCGTCGTCAATGCACTAAGTTCAATGGAACCAGCTATATCAGTCAACGTGCCGCCGAGGCAATTTATACGCCAGAGGGCAAGCAGCAGGTGAAGGAGATCATCGGATACTATATGGAGAATGCCCGCATCATGCGAGAGCAACTCACCAAGTTAGGCTTCGAGGTGTATGGTGGCGAGAATGCTCCTTACATCTGGGTGAAGACTCCAAACAACACACCAAGCTGGAAATTCTTCGAGGAGATGCTCTATGGAGCCAGTGTTGTCTGCACACCAGGTGTCGGCTTCGGACCAAGTGGCGAGGGATATGTACGCCTCACTTCCTTCGGCGAGCGAGAAGATTGCGAGGAAGCAATGAAGCGAATTGCCAGTTGGCTATCAGGTAAGAAATATTAATTATCAACAACACAAGCACATAGAAATTATGAAAATGATGAGAAGAATCGGCATGATGGCCATTGGAATGATGGCGCTTGCCACTACAGCGAATGCTCAGGATGAGGTTGAAGGTACTATCAGTGCTGATGTAGTTAACCAGTATGTATGGCGTGGACAGTTTCTTGGTGAAGCTTCCTTCCAGCCAACATTGGGAATTGCTTACAAGGGTTTCTCTCTTTCTGCATGGGGAAGTGTAGGTATTTCACAGCCAAGTGATACCAAGGAATTCGACCTTACTGCTGCTTACACTACAGGAGGTTTCAATATTGGTGTTACCGATTATTGGTTCAACTCTCCAAATGAAAAATATTTTGAGTATGCTTCTCATCAGACCTCTCATGTTTTTGAGGCAAATATCGGTTATGATTTCGGCCCAGTTGCCCTTCAGTGGTATACCAACTTTGCGGGCAATGATGGTGTGAACAAGGATGGTAAGCGAGCTTACAGCTCTTATTTCGAGGCAAATGTGCCATTTAAGTTGGCTTCCCTCGACTGGACAGCAACAGCAGGAGCTGTACCATTTGCCACTAGCTTTTATGGCGATGCGAATGGTTTTGCAGTAACCAATCTCTCGCTGAAGGCTACCAAGGAAATTGTGGTTTCAAAGGATTTCTCAGTTCCAGTATTTGCTGCGATCAATACGAATCCAAGCACCCAGAAGGCCTACTTCACCTTTGGATTTACATTGAAGCCTTAACCCACCAAGTAACCCCACCAAGCCTCCCCGAAGGGGAGGATGTTTTACAGGCAATGATCAAGGTGGGCTTATAGCAAAAGAATTAATCAATATCTTCTACACCACTCGTGGGGGGAGATAAGAGGGTAGGCCACGATAAAGCAAAATAGCTAATCAGCATCCCTCCCTCAGAAACAAAATAAAATTTTGCAGTTTTAAAGTTTTAAATTGATTAGGATTTTTGCATATATAATTATTGCATTCTTGCATTTTTAAATTTTTGAATTATAACAAAAACAACCCCTCTCCACTAAAAACTATCCCCTTCGTTATGAGGGGGAAAGGGGGAGGCTTTAAAACAAATAGAAATTATGGCAAGTTTAAGATTTGACGCCGTAAAAGCAGCTTCTAAGAAGAAGCCCGTTGAAGTTCTCTCACCAGTTGAAAGACCATCAGAGTTCTTCGGCAAGAAAGTATTCAACCGTCAGAAGATGTATAAGTATCTTCCTGCAAGTGTGTATGCCAAACTCACCGATGTAATCGATAATGGAGCCCGTCTTGATCGCTCTATTGCCGATGAGGTGGCAAAAGGTATGAAGCAGTGGGCCGATGAGAATGGTGTAACCCACTACACACACTGGTTCCAGCCATTGACAGAAGGTACAGCCGAGAAGCACGATGCTTTTATCGAGCATGATGGCAAGGGCGGAATGATCGAGGAATTCTCTGGTAAGCTGCTCGTTCAGCAGGAGCCTGATGCATCTTCATTCCCTTCTGGTGGTATCCGCAATACTTTCGAGGCTCGTGGCTATTCAGCATGGGATCCAACATCACCAGTCTTCATCATCGACGATACCCTTTGCATCCCTACAATCTTCATCTCTTATACAGGTGAGGCACTCGACTACAAGGCACCATTGCTTCGCGCTTTGCATGCTGTAAATGTAGCAGCTACAGATGTTTGCCATTATTTCTATACAGATGTAAAGAAGGTACAGAGCAACCTCGGTTGGGAGCAGGAATACTTCCTGGTAGATAGCAGTCTCTATGCTGCACGCCCAGACCTCGCTCTTACTGGCCGTACCTTGATGGGCCACGATTCTGCTAAGAACCAGCAGATGGACGACCACTACTTTGGAACTATTCCAGAGCGTGTTCAGGCTTTCATGAAAGAACTTGAAATCAAAGCACTTGAACTTGGAATTCCTTGCAAGACCCGTCACAACGAGGTTGCACCAAACCAGTTCGAGCTCGCTCCAATCTTCGAAGAAACAAATCTCGCCGTCGACCACAATATGCTTCTCATGTCTATCATGAAGAAGATTGCCCGCAAGCACGGTTTCCAGGTATTGCTCCACGAGAAGCCATTCGATGGCATCAATGGTAGCGGCAAGCACAACAACTGGTCGTTGAGTACCGATACCGGCGTATTGCTCCATGGTCCAGGCAAGACACCAGAGGATAACCTGCGTTTCGCAGTATTTATTGTAGAAACCTTGATGGCCGTATATCGCCACAATGGTTTGCTCAAGGCATCCATCATGAGCGCTACCAATGCACATCGTCTTGGCGCCAACGAAGCACCTCCTGCAATCATCTCAAGCTTCCTCGGCAAGCAGCTCAGCGATCTGCTCGAACATATCGAGAAGTCTGATAAGGATGAGCTCTTCAAGCTTGATGGCAAGAAAGCCGAGAAACTCGATATCCCTGAAATTCCAGAGATTATGATCGATAATACCGACCGTAACCGTACTTCTCCATTCGCCTTCACCGGCAACCGTTTCGAGTTCCGTGCCGTAGGTTCCGAGGCCAACTGTGCTAGTGCGATGATCGTGCTCAACACCGCTATCGCTGAGGCTCTCACCGACTTCAAGACTCGCGTTGATGCTCTTATCGCCAAGGGCGAGGAGAAATATTCAGCTATCCTCGACATCCTTCGCGAAGACATTAAGACCACAGCCCCAATCCACTTCGATGGCAATGGCTATAGCGATGAGTGGGTAGAAGAGGCAACCAAGCGTGGTTTGGATGTAGAGAAATCATGCCCAGTAATCTTCGAGCGTTATCTCGACGAGAGCAGCATCAAGATGTTCAGCGATATGAGCGTGATGCAGAAGAACGAGCTCGAGGCCCGCAACGAGGTGAAATGGGAAACCTACACCAAGAAAATTCAGATTGAGGCTCGTGTAATGGGCGATCTCTCAATGAACCATATCATCCCAGTAGCCACCCACTATCAGAGTCAGTTGGCCAAGAATGTAGAGAATGTCATCGACATCTTCGGTCGTAATGAAGCCTTGAAGTTGAGTGAGCGCAATGTGAAGCTCATCAAGGAGATAGCCGAGCGCACTGCAAAGATTGAGCTTGGGGTGGAAGAACTTGTAAAGGCTCGTAAGGTAGCCAACAAGATAGAAGGAGAATACGAAAAAGCTATAGCATATCACGATACCGTAGAGCCAAAGATGGACGAGATCCGTTATCAGATTGACAAGCTCGAATTGGTAGTAGCCGATGAACTCTGGCCACTTCCTAAGTATCGTGAATTACTCTTCATCAGATAAATAGACAATCTATTTCTTTTATTGGTTGTTTAAGTTTGCTTGTGGCGCCACTGTGAAGTGGTGCCACAATTTGTAATATATTGATAGATAGGTGATTATAAGGGATGTTTCTTGTAGATTAGATATGCTTTGAATTTGCAAAGTAACAAAATAGTAACAAATAAGGAAGAACAAAACCTATAAAAAGAAGAAGCCAGCGTTTCAATATCTGTATGCTTTAGTTATTATCAGAAAAAGGGATATCAAATATTAGAAGAGCGAAATAAAAGTATTTTTAGTTATTGTATCGGGTTGTGATTAAATTTTTATTTATTATTATTGCTGTCCGATAAAAAATAAATGCCAATGAGTCAGAAAGATAGATTACCCAATATGGGGTCAAAAAACACAATATTTGGCCTTTTAAAGCCGATTTTACCGCATAATTCCCAATTATTGAGGGATAAATAACTTTTGGCAAGCGATTTCGCATATATAGCAACAAATGGTTTCATAGGGGGCTTGGTTTTCAATAATGCCTGTCCGAATACTGATTATCAGCAACTTATGAGCCAAAATTCACCGTTTCCAATTTTAATCGGACAGCAATAATATTTTATATAATACTTTTTTATCTGCGGTTTTTGATTTGCTTGTTGATATAACATAGTGTATTTCCCATAGTGTCTGCTATAAAGGGTAGAACGTACAAACTGCATATGTTGAAGTTTGTAAAATAGCTTTAGCATAACATCTTCTTCTTCCTTTTTAAAGGTTAGTTTGAGACAGCCTGAGCCTCCCATATTCACTTTTACGATGCAAAAGTACAACTGTTTCTCGTAATGATCAATAAAAACCGACTATTTCTTCGATATAGTATCATAAATTCACCTATTTTTATGTTCATGCGGTAAAATATGTTGTGTTGATGGAGAATCATAGAAAAGATGCTTATTAATTGCTCATATCATACTATCTGAATAATTCCTTTGGAGAAAAAGGATTGATGAAGAAATTAAAAATCTTCATCAATCATTCAATATTAGGAAAATGAAGAGATAATCCACATTCTGTCAAGTTGATATCTTAACGTGAGTTCGACGAAATATAACTGTCTGAAAATTTGGTGATTAGCGAAGATTGTTGTATCTTTATAGTGCAAAAATTAA
>CAJOPE010000157.1 GCA_905236815.1 uncultured Prevotella sp.
ACGAATTTTGATAGTATCGTAGACACCCTTTATGTAATGGGGTTTAGAACTTTTACGATTGATAAATTCTTGAAAGTTCAATTTTAACACTTTAACATTTCGACTGTTTTAAAAATTAACACTTCTGAATCCATCTTTTTGTTTCGAATGTTTCGCTTTCGAATGTTTCGTTCGTTTTTTCGTCGTTAAGTCGTTAAGAGTTAAGATTTATATAGTTGTATTCACCTAGCCTGGATAATTCATAGATATTCTACTTGGGAGTAATTAAAAATCTTCTCCCCCACGAGTGGGGGAGAAGCAGTGGAATAAAGTTTTCTATGAATTATTCAGGCTAGTAGCAAATTTCGTAAAAAGTGCGTTAAGACGTTAAGAGTTAAGAAATCTATTACGAACAATTCTCCCTCACGAGAGTGGGGGAGAAGTAGTATAGTTAAAGTTTGTCGATAGTAAACGAGGGACAAGCCTTATTCGCAAATTCGTTATGGCAATGGATGACGATTCCTGGATGATCTTCCTTTAGCTGATCGATGAGTGCCAGAAGGGAATCTCGTTGCTCAGGAGTTCGGGTGTCTTTAGGATGTTTGCCATCTGCCGACAAGCCACCGATGTAGCAAACACCAATCGATAGTTGGTTGTGTCCTTTGCAGTGAGCTCCAACTTCTCTCACTGGGCGACCGATATGTACGCTGCCGTCCCGATAGATCACATAGTGGTAACCGATTTTGGTAAATCCTCTTGCCCGATGCCACCGGTCGATGTCGGCTACCGTGTAGTCTCTGCCTTCAGGGGTGGCACTGCAATGCAATATAATCTCTGTAATTTTCCTCATTTATAATTGATATTCATTTTCTGAAGATTTTATAGGTAATGACGAAGATGGATAGCACTCCGATACACGAGAGCCATTGAAGGTATCGCGGAGTATATGCTACTGCCCGATTCTCTTTGGTTGGTGTGCTGGGCATTCGCAATAGTATGGGTATGGTGTCGGTTCTCCTTTGGAAAACTGTGTCACGAAGAAACCGATATCGGAATTTCTCGAGCGATTTTGTCACAAAAACAGTGTCGTTGAGGCGGTTCACTGTTTGCCATCGATTGATATAAATGCTGTCGTATCTGTCATTGGATACCCGAAGTGAATCGGAAGTCCTCCTCCTATAAGGAGAACTTTCGAGTGTTTTTCTGCAAGCGCACCCCATCAGGGTGGTGGCAACAAGGATGGTTACTATCAGTTTTCTCATACCAGCTCGTGCTTAGATGATTCAAACCAGTGTCTTGCCGGAGCAACGCTGCGAACATCGTCATCGCTGATGATGAGACTGACGGCTTCGTGGCGAGCTTCCGCCTTCTCGATTCGGTCGATGAGACGACTGAGGATTTTTCCACCTTTTGTCAGTGCTCCAGGAATGAGTGGCTCCCCGATGCAGATCACATTATGTTTTCGGGCATTCAGATAACTGCCGCTTGCATAAATTTTGCTTAGGGTGTTCGGCACATGGAGCATTCCTTTCAGAGGTTCTGCGAGAATAGCGATGTAACGCTCGTGCTCGGCCGCATATCGCAGTTGAATGTGGTAGATACCTCCTGGCAGCATTGTGCATGTGTTTTCTTCAGTGTTGGCAATCGGCTTTCCGTTTACTATGATCTTGCCTTCAGTGTAGAGGCGGTTTGTAATTTTTCTTTCAATTTTAATTATCATTTCTTTCGTTTAGTTTTGTGATGCCCAGTAGGCACCAAAATCTTTGAATCCTGCGGGTAATGAGTGGCGCACCATCAAGGCCCCAATTTCGTTGGCCACCGAACAGAGTTCAAGAAATAGTTTTTCGCCAGGGATGTCCTGATCGGGATACATGTGAAAGGATATCCCCTCTGTTTTTCCCGAAACCGAAGATTTTCTGCTGGTTATAAATTCGGCAAGCAGCTTCTTGTCGTCGCGGTTGAGCAGGGTGGCCGATGGGATTGCAATCGCCTTATGTCCAGCCGAAAGCATTGCCATACAGTCGGATACGCCTTCTGTGATGTAGAGGTCTTCGCCCGGCTTAATCAGCTTTAATACAGGTAGATTGAAGATGTTGCAATGACTGCCTTTGGGGAATCTGAAGCGGGGAATCTCCTGCCGGATTTCTTGTTTCGAACCTTTATCTGAATTTTTTGCGACGCTTGCTCCGAGATAGCGTGATTGCACCGACTGCAGCTTTCCCTCGATGTTTTTATAGGGGATGAGAAGCGAGGGTGCATCGTAGAAGTTGCGACCATATCGCCAGCAGGGAGTGGGATTGCTGATGCTGCTGATGCCTAGCCATTTCACCACCCGCTGGTCGATTTTCCGCTCTTCGAAGAGGAAATGTCTGGCAGGCTCATTTAGGGTGGGGTAGCGAATAAGCGATGCCAGATATTCCACGTCGAGCTTGTAACTTCGTCTTGATTTTTCAATCTCAATTTTCCTCCTCCTTTCCTCATCGTCCCTAATCACTACACCCGAATCTTCGGCCAACCACTTACAGGCTTCCAGGAAAGGCATATTCAGTACTTTCATGGCAAGGTCGATGTTGTCGCCATGTGCATCACACACAAAACACCTGAAGTTATTCTTGGCCACATTGAAGGTCAGTGATGGATGCGAGTCGTTATGAAAAGGGCAGAGGCATTTGTGTTTCTTTACCTCGAGTCCCAATCTCTCGGCCACCGATTCGATAGGAAGGTCGCGTAATTTCTGAATATCATATTTGTCCATTTCTTTACACGATAATTTCTTTAGTAATTCTTCTCATATACATTATTCTTCCCACTAATCTGGTGGATGAGATGCGCCTTTCGCCATTTGCAGATAAACACCTGTGCATCGGTGGAAAGTTCCAACTTTACAATCTGCTCGTGCAGTTGATCACGACTGAACACCTTTGGCATCGAGTCATACAGCGAAACCTTTCGGTCGTCTCCCTCATTGCCGTTTTTCTGCATTGCCTCGAATTTTCTTCCCCATCGCTTCATAAGTCCGTCGAGGGTGTACTGCGCCATGAAGAAATAGAAATTTGTAACATGTTTTCGTATATTCTCTTCGGTGTCCTTATTCTTTTCAGAATCTTCAGGAATCTCCTTTTCGAAGAGATAATAGCACATGGTGGCCAGTCGAAAGGCAGAAACCGATGAACGCTTGTAGAAACAGTCGAGCGCGCGACTACCCGTTTTCAGCACCTTGGTGCGTTGAGCACAACACCATCGCTCGATGTCGTCGAAAAGCCAGCTCATGTCAACTATTTTTGTCGGACAAAGTTTTCCTTCCGGTGTATAGGTTTCATCCATCAGCATCTTCACGGTGTTGTCCACGCAGGCATTCTCTTCGGCAGTCATTTCCCTGAATACAGGAGCTGTCTCGCCCATCAAGTCACCCAATTCGGCAATGATGTTTCGGGTAACATTACCACCCTCGATCGAGGTCTTGTCCATATACTTGTCGAGAGCGGCCGGAGTAGCGCAGAAAAGGCTGCACCAGATGATGTCCACCATGGCATTATAGGAGTTGTCGCTCAGGGTGTCGTTGGAATCAAGTGCGCCAAGATCATACGCCAGACGGCTGGCTGTGCGAAGGTCGCTGTAGGCATTTCGATACTGCTCCTGGATGCCGGCAAGCTCTTCGGAGTAGAACATAAATGCCATGGTGTCGCCATATTTTCGGTTGAAAAGGTCGGCGCGCTTGATGAGCTTTTTGTAAGTAATCTTCTGTAGAAATCGAAGGTCGGTGAGAGGCTCGTCGGGCAGTTGTATGTTGCGCTTGTTCTGATTCTGCTTCACCAGGTCCTTGTAAGCCTGTTCCTGTCGTCGCATCTCGTCATCGCGCAGCTTAATCGGCTTTATCAGTCGATACACAATCGGACGGGTGAACGATTTGCCATCGCCAGGATTTCCCACCACGACGATTTGCAGCAGCAGCGCATGCAGGTCGGTATCGTATTTATATTTCACACGCAGTCGGGTGCCGAGCGCACAGTAGCAGCATAACGCTGTGAGCACCGATGGAATCTTGAAATTATCTGGTGCCGTGTCGAAGTAGGCCCGCACGGCAAGCGGGAGATCAGCGCTCTCGATAGCGCTGACCGGTATATATTCCTCACTCATCCTCATCTGAATTTAAGTCGTAGAGATATTCTGTAGCCGTGGTAGCCTCGTTGAGCATGATTTCCGCAGCCTTTCTTGGTTTTAGTTGCTTGCTCACGCTTATCTTTAGCAGATAAGTAGAGCCACTCTCGCTGATGCCGCCATGAAGTGTTGGCTTTATTTCCTGATAGCGTTTCCTCGTTTCGTCGTGATTGTAAGGAGTGATAAGGATGTTGGTTTCCTCGTCGATCTTTACCCTTGCTTTAAAATCTTTTCTCACCATTTTTCCTACCAGTTATAATGATTTGACAAATCAGGGTTCACAATATAATCAGGGCTTTTTATGCCACGGTGCTTATTATAGAGCTCGCAGAAAGAGCATACTATAATAATACAGTACCGGTTGATGAGAATACACGGCATCTTGAAGCGGATATAGGCGAGAATCGACAGACAGACAGCGTCGTGATATTCTTTTTTTAGAGGAGCGATCATTTCTGCGAGGAACCTTATTTCCTCGTCGGATAGATTTTCTGCAGCCAACTGTTGTGCTGGGTTGAGTTTCTGCTTATTTTTTGTTTTCTTCATATCTATTCTTTTAGAAGTTTGTACTATCGTCGTTGGAACTAGCGCCCTGGAAACTTGCGCGCCAGTTGCTGAGCCTTTGTTCTTTCGACACTGCAAAGATAGTGATAATTTGAGTTGTAGATATAAAGAAACGTGTTGTAATAGCTTGTATTACAACACGTTAGTAATGACTGATATGATTTCGTATCGATTGATACGAAATGCTGCTATCGATTGATATAATTGCTTGCTCTTAGATACCCCACCTGATGTTTTTCGAATATGCTGCCAAGCTCCATGCACTTATCCTTCAGCGATTTCATATCCTTCTCGCTCAGTTCGCGGTAAGGCTGTCGCATCTTGTTGAAAGGATTCTTGATGCCATTGGCAATGCGCTTGGCCGCATCCTCCCACGATTCATCCATATCAGTATCACGCTTTGTCAGTCGCAGGGCGAGCAGTGCCTTGGCAAAGCCCAGCTTGTTGCTGCCATCGTATAGGCAACCATGATCCTGGCACACCTTCATCAGACAGGCGAAATTGGAGCCGGTGTGACAAAGCTTGCCTGCCTCTACAATGCAAGCCTTGTAAATGGTGTTCTCGGTGTAGTTGGCAAACACCTGCTCTGGCCAGCGGCTCCACCCCGTGGGCAGAGGGTCAGCATCCTCCTCGGCTTCAGTTTCATCGTTTTCCACATTGTCTGCAGCGTTAGCCTCAGACTTCTTTTTACCTTCAATCTTGCCAATGTTTACAACATCGTTGTCATGGATATCGTAAAAGACGGCATTGGCACCTTTTTCTAATTTGATTTCCATCTTGGTTATATTTACTTAGTTGTTCTCGTAAATGTTATAGGTTGTGATCGTGGAGCCAGGCTCGACAATTACAATCGTTTTTGCATTTTCCGATTTGCTTTGTTTTTGTTCCATAATCGGGTTGTTAACATCCCTAGTGTCGGAATTGCCATTTGGGGGTGATTGATTGTCCGTACACATTGCTGTTGTTGATTGATAGTTTGTTGAAAGCTGTTTGCATACATCAGAAACCTCTTTCTCAATAAGTTTGAGTTCAATAGTGTGCTTGGCCTCTGATTCCATAATCAGCTTCTTTAAAACTTCATAGTTGTTTTTCGATTTGTTCTCGTTTTCAAGCTTCTGCTTCCTATTTCGTATTCTTATAAAGCAACCTACTCGGTAAAGATATACAACAATATCTTTCGGTATAATTATTATTCTATAAAATAATAACCACAAGTACATAATGCGGTTGTTAAATGAAGTATTCATGTTATACATTACTGCAAAAGAACAAAATTGTAGCCGCATATCCAAACCTGGAGTGTTAATTTTTACTTTCTAGTAGTTTTAATTCTGATATAATTACAAAAAAAGTGCGTGAATATACATTTTTTAGATCTCTAAAGAATATTTGGATTTTGCCTCGAGAGAAAAACTCCAAATCTTAACTCTTAACGTCTTAACGCACTTTTTACGATTTCTGCGCACTTTTTTTTCACTGTTCTTTTCTTACTATATTAACTATATATATATTATATATATAATAAGGTGCATGTATAATAATAGGTGGTTGCAAAAGTGCAGAATTTCGTGAAAAGCGCGTTAAGACGTTAAAAGTTAAGATTTCTCTACTTCTCGAGGCATGAGATGCACAAACTCAGCGAAAAATGGATAACGTAACGAAATTTTTTGTATCTTTGCATCGTAATTAAAAAACAAAGCGCAGCAGCTTACCTCTCAGAGGCATCATTTTAATTTCCAATCAAGGGCTTTTCTGCCGGCAAACTCGCCCTTATTGGAATGAAAGAAAATACGGTTACAAACTGTAAGTAAACCTTATCGAAAAGCTCAAAAATAACAGCTAAACAGCCTTTATAAATGATATACTTAAACAAAATGAGGTGAATAACTTATAATTTTTAATAGAATTTCAACAAAAAGCTCAAATCATGTGGTGAAAATCTTAACTCTTAATCGATTTACCACAAAAAATCACAACTAATCAACAACTAACCATAATCATTATGTTACGATTTAAGGTTTTTAGAAACAACAACTCAAAAAGCTCAACTTTCGGCAAGTATTATGGTCGTGCCATCGTAGGCGAGACCGTTGATATCGACAAGCTTGCTGTAGAAATTTCCGCCCGCTGTACCGTTACCGATTCCGATATCGTGGCTGTGATCCGCGCCCTGGTAACCAGCATGACCGACCACATTTCGGCAGGCGACAAGGTGGTGCTCGACAAGCTCGGCAGCTTCCGTGCCGGAATCTCCACCCGTCCAGCCGACAAGCCAGAGGAGTTCACTGCCGCCAATGTGGTGGGAACTCACATCATCTATCATCCTGCAGTATCCGTTGGAGCCAACCACAAGCGAGTCACCCCAATGATTGAGAATCTCAAGGTGGCAAAGATGGTTGCCTATAACGACCCAGCCGAGAAGAGCGAGGCGTAAAGATAATTCAGCATGAAGATATTTTATCTTAACCTTGCAGTAAGCATCCTCCTGATCATCGTTGGCTTCGCAGCACCTCCCACGGGAGCCATCGATGGATCAGTGCTCTCGGCAGTAGGCTTGCTCCTGATGTTTTCAGTTATCGAAAAGATACCCGAGGCTATAAAGGCTGGGAGAAGTGTGAAAATAAAGAAGGGTGATTTCTCGGCCGAGGTACAAACGGCAACTTCCTCGGGCGTTGATACTCAGGCAGATTTGCCGCCCGATGATAAAACCTGGACGGAAGCCTAAAAACTAAAAATTCCACAGTATATGCTTTATGGCATATTGCTGTGGAATGTTTTTTATCTTAACGTGAGTTCGACGAAATATAACTGTCTGAAAATTTGGTGATTAGCGAAGATTGTTGTATCTTTATAGTGCAAAAATTAA
>CAJOPE010000158.1 GCA_905236815.1 uncultured Prevotella sp.
AGGGGCGTTATTTATAACGTTCCTCACAGGGGAATGAACATTTTAAATGCCTTTCTGATTGTTTGCGGGGGTTAGGAACGTTCGTGGGGGTTAGAAACGTAATAAATTACGCCCTTACAATTTCAATAATTTCAATAATTTCAGTGAAAAAGGGGACACTATAATTTCAATAATTTCAGTGAAAAAGGGGACACTACAATTTCAATTTCAGTGAAAAAAGGGACACTAAAATAAAAAACATCCTTTCCTGATGGGGGAGAGGATGTTTTTGTTTGGGGGGTTATTTCATAAATACGAAATAAACGGCTGCTATTAGACAAATGAATGCTGCCAGATGATTCCAATGTAAGGATTGCCCCTGAAAGAGTACATTTGCTATTATGGCAAATACTATTAAGGAGATAACCTCTTGAATCACTTTGAGTTGTACCAAATTGAAAGGACCGCCATTATCGACAAATCCAATACGGTTGGCGGGAACTTGACAACAATACTCGAAGAAAGCAATTCCCCAACTAAAAACTATAACAGCAATCAGGGGCCAATTGCTACTGACCCCTGTTTGCTGTAATTTTAAATGACCATACCAGGCCAATGTCATAAAGATATTGCTGCTGATGAGCAGCAATATCGTATAAATTCCATTCATATATTATTCTGATAATTTCTTTGCCATGTTGGCTGCAGCACGACGGCCATCACCCATAGCAAGGATAACGGTTGCGCCACCGCGTACAATGTCGCCACCTGCGAAGATCTCTGGATGAGAACTCTGCATCTCGTCGTTGACGGCAATGGTATTCTTGCGGCCCAACTCCAATCCTTCGATACTGTTTGGTACCAATGGGTTAGGACTTACACCTACTGCTACGATCACCTGATCGCATTCCAAGGTCTCGGTCTTGCCTGTTGATTCAGGGCGACGACGGCCAGAGGCATCTGGCTCGCCTAGTGCCATTACATCCAGAACTGCTGCCTTTACGCGGCCATTCTCATCGGCAAGGTATTCCTTTGGATTGTGAAGGGTCAAGAAGTTGATACCTTCTTCCTTTGCATGCTTCACCTCTTCCAAACGAGCTGGCATCTCTGCCTCGCTACGACGATATACCAAGGTTACCTCGGCACCAAGACGCTTAGCTGTACGGCAAGAGTCCATAGCTGTGTTACCACCACCAACAACAATCACCTTCTTACCTATATTAATAGGTGTATCGGTCTTAGGGTTGGCTGCATCCATCAAGTTCACACGGGTGAGATACTCGTTAGAACTCATGATGTTGATCGCATTCTCGCCAGGGATACCCATGAAGTTTGGCAGACCAGCACCTGAACCTACGAAGATGCCCTTGAAGCCTTTCTCCTCGAGTTCCTTTACAGAAATAGTCTTACCAACAATGGTATCTATCTGGAAATGAACACCTTCCTTCTTCAAGTTGTTGATCTCAACATCCACAATCTTGTTAGGGAGACGGAACTCTGGAATACCATACTTGAGCACACCGCCGATTTCGTGAAGTGCCTCGAATACATATACCTCGAAACCTCTCTTCACCATATCACCTGCGAAACTCAAGCCTGAAGGACCAGAACCTACAACAGCAACCTTGATGCCATTGCTTGGTGCGATCTCTGGAAGAGCTACCTGACCGCTCTCGCGCTCATAGTCGGCTGCAAAACGCTCGAGATAACCGATGGCTACTGCCTTCTCGTTCATCTTGAGGTGGATACACTTGCTCTCACACTGCTTCTCCTGAGGACAAACTCGTCCGCAGACTGCTGGTAGGGCAGAGGTGTTCTTCAATACCTTGGCAGCAGCAAGGAACTGACCTCTTTCTATATTCTTGATGAAGGAAGGAATGTTGATATTTACAGGGCAGCCCTCAACACACTGAGGATTTGCACAATCGAGACAACGATGAGCCTCGGTCATGGCCATCTCCTTGGTGAGACCCTGGTTTACTTCCTCCAAACGGGTGGTTGCACGATATACAGGATCGAGCTCTGGCATAACCACACGCTCGATAGCTGTGCGCTCTTTTGGCTTCATCGCCTTGCGAATCTCCTGGCGCCACTCGGCATTGCGGTCGGTGAGTACCTCGATGCTTTCGTTCTGGGCAGTCTGTGGAACATCAGTTAATTCCATAGCCTTTGAGGTTGCACCGCTGCCTGCATCTGCATTGATGTGCTCGGCATAGTGCTCCATCTCTTCCTGCTCAACACCCTTGAAAGTGCCCATGCGCTTGAACATCTCATCCCAGTCGACTAAATCGCCATCGAACTCAGGACCATCGATGCAGACAAACTTGGTCTTGCCACCGATAGTGAGACGGCAGGCACCACACATACCTGTACCATCCACCATAATTGTATTGAGGGAAACGGTATTAGGCACATTGTATTTCTGAGCCATGAGCGAAGTAAACTTCATCATGATAGGAGGACCGATAGCGATAACGCGGTCAACTTTCTCACGATTGATAACTTCCTCGACACCAACAGTAACGACACCCTTCTGGCCAAGACTACCATCATCGGTCATGATGATAACCTCATCAGAGTATTTCTTCACCTCATCGATCATGATAACCAAGTTGGCTGTACGACCAGCGAGAACAGAAATCACCTTGTTGCCTGCCTGCTTCAAAGCAGTAAGGATAGGGAGGATGGCAGCAATACCAATACCACCACCAGCGCAGATTACTGTACCGAAATTCTCGATAGGGGAAGGGTTTCCTAATGGGCCTACAATATCCTCAACAAAGTCGCCTTCGTTGAGATTGCAGAATTTTGTACTAGACAAACCTACTTCCTGGATTACCAGTGTAAGTGTGCCTTTCTGGTCATCAGCTTTAGCAATAGTGTAAGGTACTCGCTCGCTGTTCTTGTCAACACGAACGATAATGAATTGTCCCGGCTTGCAGCTGTGTGCAATTAAAGGAGCCTCAACTTCGAGGCAGAACACCTTTTCCGAGAACTGTTCTTTCTTTAAAATCTTGTTCATTCGTTTTTGGTATTATTATTTGGTTGTTTAAATCTCTCTTAAAGTATATTGTATTTAGTCTTTTATTCGCCTGAGACTAATAAAAAACTCTCTCCCTGCAGAATTGCGGGGAGAGAGTGGTATTTTATTCTAAACTATTGTCGTTCAAAAGTTCGAAGCCGCAGTAAGGTACGAGTACCTTTGGCACACGGATTCCCTCTGGTGTCTGATTGTTCTCGAGAATTGTCGCAACGATTCTTGGGAGAGCAAGTGCAGAACCATTCAAGGTGTGGCAGAGTTCTGTCTTCTTGTTGTCGGCTCTGCGATAACGGCAGTGCAGACGGTTAGCCTGATAGCTTTCGAAGTTAGAAACTGAAGATACCTCCAACCAACGCTGCTGGGCTGCACTCCAGGTCTCGAAATCGTGGCAGATGCTTGAGGTGAAGCTCATATCACCACCGCAGAGGCGAAGAATGTGATAAGGCAACTCCAACTTCTGAAGCAGACTCTCTACATAGTCGAGCATCTCCTTGTATGACTCGTATGAATGCTCTGGGGTATCGATGCGCACGATCTCAACCTTGTCGAACTGATGCAAGCGGTTCAAACCTCTAACGTCCTTACCGTAAGAACCAGCCTCACGACGGAAACAAGCAGAGTAAGCACAACGCTTGATAGGGAGATCCTTCTCGTCGATGATCTCATCGCGGAACAAGTTGGTTACAGGAACCTCGGCAGTAGGGATGAGGTAGAGATCATCAGCATTGGCATGATACATCTGACCTTCCTTGTCAGGAAGCTGACCTGTGCCGTAACCAGAAGCCTGGTTTACAACGAAAGGAGGCTGGATCTCGGTATAGCCTGCCTTGCGAGCCTCGTCGAGGAAGAATGCCTCGAGCGCACGCTGGAAGCGAGCCATCTTACCAATATATACAGGGAAACCTGCGCCAGTGATCTTCACACCCAGGTCGAAGTCAACCAAGTTGAATTTCTTAAGCAAATCCCAATGGCAAAGAGCATCGGCAGGAAGCTCAGGCTTAACGCCACCTTCCTTCACAACAACATTGTCGTCGGCATCCTTACCCTCAGGAACATCAGCATTAGGAATATTTGGAATATCAAGGAGCAGGTTGGTCATATCAGCAGTAGCCTTGTCCATAGCCTCCTGCAACTCCTTGTCGGTAGCCTTAAGAGCAGCTACCTGATTCTTTATGTCGTTAGCCTCGTCCTTCTTACCTTCCTTCATCAGACCACCGATCTGCTTGGAAAGTTTATTCTGCTCAGACTTGTTGTTGTCCAACTTCAACTGAGCCTCACGACGAAGCTTGTCAAATTCGAGAACTTTTTCGATAGCCTCACGAGCACCTGCGAAGTGCTTCTTCTCAAGACCTTTGATGACACCTTCAGTGTCTTCGCTTATTTGTTTAAGTGTAAGCATATATCTTTGTATTTATATATATTCATATTACAGATAGCAAAATTACAAAGAAAAAAGGAAACAACAAAAAGAAAAGGGGAAAAAATAAGAAAACCCATCTCTAAAGAGACGGGTTTCTATGTTTGTTTGGAATAGTTTTTTTTATTTTTTAAGCTTCAGCCTTTGTTTTAGCTGCGTAAGCTTCTGGAGAGAGAACAGAAACTGTACTCTTGTTGAACTTACCCTTGTGGAAGTATACGATTCCATCGGTAAGAGCATAGAGAGTATCGTCCTTGCCCTGTGCTACATTCTCACCAGCGAAGTGCTTGTTACCACGCTGACGAACGATGATGTTACCAGCAACGATCTTCTGGCCACCCCAAATCTTTACGCCTAATCTCTGAGCTGCGGATTCACGTCCGTTCTTAGAACTACCTACACCTTTTTTATGAGCCATTTCTAATTCCTCCTAATTTTTAAGCGTTGATTGATTTAACTTCGATTTCTGTGAACTGAGCACGATGACCGTTGCGCTTGCGGTAATCCTTACGGCGCTTCATCTTGAATACGATCACCTTGTCACCCTTTACGAGTGGGTTCACTACTTCTGCTACTACTTTTGCGCCATCTACAGTTGGTGCACCTACTGTGACATTACCGTCGTTGTCTACGAGCAGTACCTTGTCAAATTCAACAGTCTTGCCAGCTTCAACATCCTTGATGTGATGAACGAAGAGCTTCTTGCCCTGTTCTGCCTTGAACTGCTGACCGTTAATTTCTACGATTGCGTACATTATTAATATAATATAAACGGGTTTTTCCGACAGGCGATCGGCTTCGTGCCAATACTTAATTGGGCCCATTCGGACTAAATCGGGTGCAAAATTACAAAAAAGATTAAATATATACGATGGCGAAATGGAGATAAATTGATATTTTAAGAATTATTAAACTATCAGGACGGCTATTTTTTGGTGCTTTTGAGGAAAATGGCTAAATTTGTAGTCAAAAGAATTGTAGTATGGCAAAAAATATAGATAAACTTATTACCGAAAATCTGGGGTATGTGAAGGCGACTGCTGATCAATATAAGGGCAGGGGGCTCGATTTCGAGGATCTTGTTGCCGAGGGTAACATGGCTATGCTGGAGGCTGCCCAGAAGTTTGATGAGTCGAAGGATACTAAATTCGTGGCTTATGCGGGTCCTTTTATCCGAAAGGCGATGGAGGAGGCTATTAAGCAGCAGTCAGGTCTTTATCGTATTCCTAAGAATGCCAGTCGGTCGGTAAAGAAGATCGCGCAGCCACAGAGCCTGGATGCTCCTTTGAGTGCAAGTAACCAATATACGCTGCTTGATATCATCGCAAGTACGGATGCTGAGATGGGGGATGAGAAGGTGAATTTCCACAATATGGTGGAGGATCTCATGGATACTCTCTATGTGCTCGATGATCGTGAGAAGCAGGTGATTAAAAGCTTGTATGGCTTGGGATGTGCCCGCGAGACTATGGCTGAGGTTGGCGAGGATATGCAACTGAAGCGTGAGAGGGTTAGACAAATACGTGATAAAGCGATACGAAAGATAGGAAAAAAAGCGAAGAATGCTGCCTTGAGGGCTTTCTTGAGGCGATAATATCTAAACCACTGGGTTCTAGTTATTTTAGCTCGTTTTTACTAACAATGTTAAATTCTTTATTTTAATTGCCTTTTTATTTGGTAGTTTAAAATTAAAAGATTATATTTGCATCGCATTTGTTGATGAAATAAGTGTATCGTGGTCACGATTTAAGTGGCCAATGTCAGGTAGCTTTAATTATTTTGGGGCGGCTTTGCCGCCCTTTACCTGACGCGAAAAAGGCGGACTCTTTTGAGCCCGCCTTTTGCTTTATTTTGTCAGCTTGTCGTATTTTGCAAGCATTTCAACGATTCTCTTTTCGATTCTAGCGACACCTCCAAAGGTGTTAGACTCGATGTTGAGTGGCATTACTGGATCGTGGAGTGACATGCGGAGAAGGAACCAGCCATCTTCGTCAGGAGCATTACAGCTGATGCGGATGCCTTCAAAGTTTGGCTCTACCTTTGTCCAACCGGTTTCCTCGGCCAGTCGCTTGTCCATATCCTTTAATACCTCCTTGCCATATTTCTTGAAGTTCTCTTCTTTGATGTTGAAGCGAAGTTCCTTACTCTCAGCAGGTTGCTTGAGTTCGTTAATCAAATTCTGCAACTCCTTGCCCTCTGCTTTCAGCTTAGCTGCATCTACCAGAAGTTTGGCAACAAGGAAGGCTCCATCGTCGAGGAAGTAGTTCTCGCGGAGTGCACAGTGGCCTGATGTTTCGATAGCCAACCAGCACTCTTCGCCTTCTTTATTCAAGCGGATGCCCTCATTGATTACGTTCTTGTAACCTCTCATGAAACGATGGTGGACACCTCCCTTAGACTTGATGAAAGTTGCCAGACCGTCAGAGGTAACAGAGTCGGTTACAACGGTGCTTCCTGGATGTTCCTGAAGGATAACAGCAGCAATCAGGGCAATCAGTGCATTGCGGTTGATAGGATCGCCATTCTTGTCAACGATAGCAGAACGGTCCACGTCTGTATCGAAGATGATACCAAGGTCGGCCTTGTTATCAACTACAGCCTGGCAGATAGAATCCATAGCCTCCTGGTTCTCTGGGTTAGGAATATGGTTAGGGAAGTTACCATCAGGCTCGAGGAACTGACTACCCTCGGTGTTTGCGCCCAACTCCTTGAGTACCTTCTCGAAGAAGCCGCCATCACCATTGCCTGCATCTACGATGATCTTCATGCCATCAAGAGGCTTGTCGCCCTGGTTGGCACCCTTGCGGATGTAGGAAACGAGGTTGGCAACATAAGTATCCATAAAGTTCCAAGTATCGCTTGTTCCCTCCTTGGCAGCAGCCTCGAACTCATTCTTATGTGCGATTTCAAGGATAGCAGTAATATCGTCATGGTCAAGACCGCCCTCGTTAGTGAAGAACTTGATACCATTACGGTTGAAAGGAAGGTGGCTGGCGGTGATCATAACACCTGCTGTGGCAGGACGAGTTGCATCCACTGTGGTCATAAACATCGCTGGAGTAGAGGCGAGTCCGCAATCGAAAATCTTGCAGCCTGCTTCTTTAGCGCCCTCCATAAAACCTTGTTTGAGAGAAGGGCCAGAAATACGAGAATCTGTACCAATAGCAATGGTAACATCATCGGTTTGCTTCTTGTCCTTCAGCCAAACGATGAAAGCCTTTGCAATTACTTTAGCCTCATTCTTTGTGAGATTTACCTTTTCGCCCTCAACGCCTTCGAGAGCAATACCACGGATGTCTGATCCGTTCTGTAATTTTCTAATGTCCATTTTATTACATTCAAAACGATTTATTAATTCATAATTCACAATGCACAATGCAGATTTTGAAATGCCTCATTCTTATTGAATTCACAATACTTGGCTACTATTAATTCGCTATTATTAAAACAGCCGCATTGATGAATTTAGCTGCATTCTATAAAATAACAGAATTCATAATTAAGATATTGTATCAAAATTATGAATTCTGCATATAGAATTTAAATTACAGAGTCGTCTGCATTATGAGTTAAGAATTTATTTATTTGTATTTATTCTTAATCTTGTCAACGTATGCGTCGATTACGGCTACTGCGGTGATATTTACGATGTCACTTACTGAACTTTCGTAGTCGGTGAAGTGAATTGGCTTGTTCAAGCCCATCTGGATAGGACCGATGATTTCTGCCTCAGGACTCAATGCCTGCAAGAGCTTGTAGGAACCATTTGCACTGCTCAGGTTAGGGAATACGAGTGTGTTTACATCCTTGCCTCTCAAGCGGGAGAATGGATACTTGTCGTCGCGCAGTTCCTTGTTGAGCGCGAAGTTCACCTGCATCTCACCGTCGATAGGGAGGTCAGGATATTCTCTCTGCATATTCTCTACTGCCTGGTGTACCTTTACAGGACTACCATCAGGGTCAGTACCGAAGTTACTATAGCTCAACATTGCGATGACTGGCTCCTCATTGAAGAACTTCACGGTATGAGCAGATAGTTTTGCAATATCGGTAAGTGTACTCTCGTCTGGGTGACGATTGATCAAGGTATCGGCGATATAGTAAACACCCTTTGGAGTGTTGAGGATATGCATAGTTCCGAAAGTCTTGTATTCAGGCTGAATACCAACCACTTCCTTGGCAACCTTTACCGTGTTGCTGTACTTGGTGTAAAGACCAGTGATGAAAGCATCAGCATCGCCTTGCTCCACCATTGACATACCGAAGTAGTTGCGCTCATACATCTTATCATAAGCCTCCTCGAAGGTGTAGCCCTGGCGAGCACGCTTCTCGGCAAGATGCTTAGCGTAAGTAGCACGACGGCCCTGTTCCTGGTCGGCACGCATATCGATGATCTCAACACCATCCAAATCCACCTTCAAACGCTTTGCGATACGATTCAAGCGGTCTGGGTTACCCAAAAGGATAGGCTCGCAGATGCCTTCCATCTTAGCCTGAACAGCAGCCTTCATCATTGAAGGGTGAGCACCCTCGGCAAATACCACACGCTGAGGATGCATACGAGCTGTAGCGTGGAGAGTACGGGTGAGCTTTGTCTCCTGACCGAGCAATACTCGCAGATTCTGCTTGTAAGTCTCCCAGTCGGTAATCTCCTTGCGGGCAACACCGCTATCCATTGCAGCCTTAGCAACAGCAGCACTCACCTCAGTAATCAAGCGAGGGTCAACTGGTTTTGGAATAAAGTATTTAGGACCGAAAGTGAGATCGTTTACATGATAAATCTCATTTACAATATCAGGAACTGGCATCTTAGCCAATTTTGCGATAGCCTTGACAGCAGCAAGCTTCATTTCCTCATTGATAGCCTTGGCGTGAACGTCGAGGGCACCACGGAAAATGTAAGGGAAGCCAATTACATTATTAATCTGGTTAGGATAGTCGCTTCGACCTGTTGACATCAATACATCAGGACGAGCAGCCATAGCCTCCTCGTAGCTGATCTCTGGTACAGGATTTGCAAGAGCGAAAACAATAGGATTGTTGGCCATTGAGCGAATCATATCCTGAGTGAGAACGTTACCCTTAGAAAGACCGAGGAATACATCAGCACCCTTGATAGCCTCCTCGAGAGTATGGATATCTGTGCGGTCGGTAGCAAACATAGACTTCTGCTCGTTCACACCCTCGCGACCCTTATAGATGACGCCATGACTGTCGAGCATAACAATATTCTTGATCTGTGCGCCGAGAGCAACATAGAGCTTTGTACAGCTGATAGCAGCAGCACCCGCACCATTTACGACAATCTTGACATCCTCAATCTTCTTACCTGCAACTTCAAGTGCATTCACCAAACCTGCAGAAGAGATAATAGCAGTACCGTGCTGGTCGTCGTGCATAACAGGAATATCAAGCGTCTTCTTCAAGCGGTTCTCGATGTAGAAACACTCAGGAGCCTTGATATCCTCAAGGTTGATACCACCAAAAGAAGGAGCGATTTTCTCAACAGCCTCGCAGAACTTCTCAGGATCCTTCTCATCGACCTCGATATCGAAAACGTCGATACCACCATAAATCTTGAAAAGTAATCCCTTTCCTTCCATTACAGGCTTTCCGCTCATAGCGCCAATATCGCCAAGACCAAGAACTGCTGTACCATTACTGATCACAGCAACCAAGTTACCCTTATCGGTATATTTATACACCTTGTCTGGGTTTTCCTGAATTTCGAGACAAGGGTAAGCTACACCTGGAGAGTAGGCCAGACTAAGATCGGTTTGAGTGCGATAAGGCTTAGTCGGCTTTACTTCAATTTTTCCTGGACGGCCGTTCTCATGATATTGGAGGGCGGCTTCTTTTGAAATCTTTACCATACTATTATCTATTATAAGGTTTTTGTTTGTTTCATAAAATATGCAAAACTGCACAAATATATATTGATTGTGCACAAAGTTAATAAAAAACGACCGAATGAGTGCAAGTTTTTGTATTTTTTTGTAACTTTGCAACGTAAACGTTTTCTATTATGGAAGTATCAACGCATTTAAACGCATATCGTAGAGATTTAGAAGATAAAATTGTGGATGCAGCTCTGAAGATGTTTGTCGCTCAGGGTATCAAGGCTGTACGCATGGATGACATTGCCCAGCATCTGCATATTTCAAAGCGAACAGTGTATGAGATTTTTGGCGATAAGGAGTCACTTCTTATTGCTGGAATTAAGAAGCATCATGACGACTTGACTTCTACAATGCAGTATTATGAGCATTTTGGAAGTCCTACGGTGATTGATGTTATTGTGAAATATTACCGTATTCAGGTGGAATTTGGCAAGGATATCAATCCGATATTCTATTCCGAGATTAAAAAATATCCAAAAGTGCTTGCACTGTTGGATGAGAGGGCTCAAAGCACGAAGGTTGCCAAGAAGGCTTTCTTCGAGAGAGGTGTAAAGGAAGGTTATTTCCGAAGCAATCTCGATTACGTTCTAGTTGACCGAATTGGTGAGCTCACCCTGAAGTCGATAATGACCAATGAATTATATAAAGAGTTTTCGATGCAAAAGATATTCGACAACTATATGGTTGCGGTCATTAGAGGCATTTGTACCCCAAGTGGTGTGAAGCTGCTTGAGGATGCAATGAAGCGATAAGCTATTCCTTGTAGATCCATTTCAGGATGCGATTGATCCATCCGATATTGAATCTGAACCATCGATAACTGGATACTGGTTTGCCGCCAAAACTCAAGATGAAGTTGCGGAATGGATTTCTTTTCCATGGCAAACCAACATCCATAAAGAATATATGGGCATAGTTGTGCTCATAGGCATATTGTATGGCATGCCAAACTGTCATAGTGTTGGGATGCAGCTTCGGATAGCTCTTTCGCTTTGAGGCCAGATACCACAAATAGGCATTTCCATTGCTATAAATGCAGAGGCATCCTCCAATTACCTTGTTCTTATAGGTGGTGAGGAAGATCCTCGCATTGTCGCTCTCGTAGATTCTAGAGAAATGCTGCTCGGATGAAATGTAGCGGCGGAGTTTCATGCGATAGAATCCATGAAGCAGCTGATAGAATTGATGTACTTCTTCCTTTGTCGTTACTTCGTGGGTTTCCACTCCGGCAGCCTTCGCTTTCTGAATGCGCTTAATATTCTTTTTTGAAAGCCGCTCGATAGGAGCGCGGGAATGGAGAGAATTGTGGATTTCCTGCCAATGGATAGGGAAATAGCCATTGGCCCGGAAATGCTTATAGCCAAACATCTTTTTGCTGATATCGGAGAACTCGATATAGAGACACATCTTGCGTTTCAGTCTGCGGGTGATGTGGGAGAGGAGCTCAGCAAAAACCTGCTGCTTGTTTACCCCCTCGGCATATTCTCCCTCAGAATAGATTCTGGCATGTGTATATAAATAAGGTGGAAGCCAGGAGCCTCTTCGCCTTACAGTAGCCAGAAGATGTCCGATGATGGCGCCATTTTCATTGAAGGCAACGGCCATAAGAGGGGTGTTGCCGGATGATTCCTCGGCAACTCGAAATAGTTCGGAACTCTGAAAGAAGTTGTGTTCTTCCATTTGGGGTAGTTCTGAGCTCTTAGTATATATTTTAACGATTAACCCTTCCATTATAGTATTACCTTCTTCTTGCAAAGATATAAATAATCTGCGAAATACAATTCAAGATTTGGGAATATATTACTACATTACACTCAATTAACATTATTGAAAACTCTTAATAGAAAGAAAGTGGGGAGTTTATTTTGTTTTGTCATTCACTTCTACTAACTTTGCAATCATTATGAAAGTAATACTAATAGGTTCGGGTAATCTTGCAACCAATTTAGGCAAAGCCTTGTTGGCTGCTGGTCATGATATCCTCCAGGTGTATAGTCGTACAATGGAGAATGCTTCCGCTTTGGCAACACTGGTTGGTGGAGCTCCAACGGATGCTGTTTCTGCCATTCGAAAGGATGCGGATGTTTATATTTTTTCAGTGAAAGATGCTGCACTTGCCGAGTTGATTCCACAGATAGCAAAGGGTAGGGAAGAGAAGGTGCTTCTTCACACTGCTGGCAGTATGCCGATGAATCTTTTTGGGGGAATGGCTCTGCACTATGGGGTGTTCTACCCAATGCAAACATTCTCGAAGGTAAAAGAGGTAAATTTCAGCGAGATACCTTGTTTTGTTGAAGCAAATGATGAATTTGCAAAGAGGGTGATCTCTGAGCTGGCTTCATCGGTAAGTGATCAGGTTTATGAGTTGTCTTCCGACGATCGAAAGTATCTGCATTTGGCTGCTGTTTTTGCTTGTAACTTCGTGAACCATTGCTATCAGCTTTCGTCAGAAGTTTTGGCGAAGAAAGGTATTCCTTTTGAGGTGATGCTTCCGCTGATTGATGAAGCTGCAAGGAAAGTACACACGATGTCGCCAAAGGAGGCTCAGACGGGTCCTGCGGTTCGTTTTGACGAGAATGTGATTCGGGCACAAAGTGAGTTGCTGAAGGGAGACCCGCTGGTGAAAGATCTCTACGAGCGATTGAGCCTCAGCATACATCGGAAATGTTGAGTGCTGGACTATAATTTTTAATTAAAAGATTATGATCAATTACGATTTAAAGAAAATAAAGGCAATCATATTTGATGTGGATGGTGTGCTGTCTCGTCAAACTATCACGATGTCATCGGAGGGGGAACCACTTCGTACGGTCAATATTCAGGATGGCTATGCCATTCAGCTTGCTCAGAAGTTGGGCTTGCGGATTGTTATCCTCACTGGCGGTAACACCAAGGCTATCCAGGTGCGCTATGAGAATCTGGGCGTGAAGGACATCTATATGAAATGTGCTGTTAAAATAAAGAAATACCAGGAGTTCAAGGAGCAATATCAGTTGAAGGATGAGGAGATTATCTATGTGGGTGATGACATTCCTGATTATGAGATCATGAAGGTTTGTGGCTGTCCATGTTGTCCTGCGGATGCTGCTCCAGACATCAAGAAAATCAGCACCTATATAAGTAATGTAAAGGGTGGTGAAGGACTTGGCCGAGACATCGTTGAGCAGGTGCTGAGAGCACAAGGAAAATGGCTGGCCGACAACAAGGCTTTCGGATGGTAAAATTTAAAGCGTTCTAAATATGAAATATATATTAGCTTCCAATTCCCCTCGCCGCAAGGAACTGCTGGCAGGGTTGGGTTTAGATTTTGAAGTAAAAGTGATGCAAGGCATCGATGAGTCATTCCCAGCATCGCTACCTGCCGCTGAAGTTTCGGAGTATATCTCAGAGAAGAAGGCAGCAGCCTATCTTTCCACCCTGAAGGAAGATGAACTGCTTATAACAGCAGATACCGTTGTGATTTGTGGAGAGGAAATCCTTGGCAAACCGAAGGATGCTGCAGATGCGCATCGCATGCTTCGCGAGTTGAGTGGCAAAACGCATCAGGTTACAACTGGTGTTTGTCTTTCCACATGTGAAAAGCAGCGTCATTTCTCAGTAACCACTGATGTAACCTTTAAGGAGTTCTCGGATGAGGAAATTGATTTCTATATCGAGAACTATCGTCCATTTGACAAGGCGGGAGCCTATGGCATTCAGGAATGGATTGGTTACATTGGCTGCACAGGTTTGAAGGGTAGTTACTATAATGTGATGGGACTGCCTGTTCAGCGCATTTATGAGGAACTGAAAAAGTTCTAGGCTGGATAACTCATAAAATGTTTCCCAGCATTTCTGAAAATGTTTAGCAGCATTTCTGAAAATGTTTACCAGCATTTCTGAAAATGTTTCCCAGCATTTCAGAAAATTCATAAAATATTTCCCAGCATTTTCTGAAAATTCATAAAATGTTTACCAGTATTTCTCCCCCGCTTGCGGGGGAGATCAAAGAGAGGGTATGCCACGAGCAAGGTTTATTTGCTAATAATAATTAGTATTTTAGCTTAATCTTGTGGCATACCCTCTCTCTTATCTCTCCCACGAGTGGGCGAGAAGATACAGCGTTAATCAGTTGAATCGTCAATCATCCATCACTAACCATCCATCATCCATCACCAATTCGCGGCACTGACGTCGGAGACGTCACCCCATCTGGTAACTGCTGGTGCTTGCACCTGCAGATAGATATCAACGACATAAGGCCGTACCTCTCTCCCTCAAAGAGGGGTGTAAAATCATCAAACACCAATCAATCGATCACCAATTCGCGGCACTGACGTCGGAGACGTCACCCTATCTGGTAACTGCTGGTGCTTGCACCTGCAGATAAATGATTACGACTAGAAGTCGTACCTCTCTCCCTCAAAGAGGGGTGTAAAATCATCCATCATCACCATCAAATGCAAGTCGTCTCCTGCTGATAGGTTACGCCCCTCTGCCGAGGGAGAGCGGTACGACTTTCAGTCGAGAGTTCTATCTGCAGGTGCAAGCACCCGCAGTTACCCGACAGGGTGACGTCTCCGACGTCAAATGATCATCATCGATCATCCATCCTCTATCATCAATCTTCAATCTTCAATCTTCAATCTCCAATCCTCCATCATCTATCTCCAATCCTCCATCATCAATCTTCCACCACCGATCATCAACCATCAGTCATCCATCATCAACCATCAATCATCCATCACCGATCATCAAACCCCGATCACCAATTCGCGACACTGACGTCGGAGACGTCACCCTATCTGGTAACTGCTGGTGCTTGCACCTGCAGATAAATGACTACGACTAGAAGTCGTACCTCTCTCCCTCAAAGAGGGGTGTAAAATCATCCATCATCGATCATCAATCTCCAATCATCAAACATCCATCATCTATCATCAATCATCTATCATCAAACATCAATCATCAATCACTCATCTCCTATGAATTACCTAGGTAAAAAGGATATATATTACAAATAGAAACATTTCTGAATTTATCTGAAACGTTAGACAAAGTATTTGTAGATTAAATTGTTTACTTTTGAGCATTAATTTAACTTATTGTCAAATAGTTAACAACTTAGATCTATGAATTTACGAACAAATTTTCGAGTTGCCTTGTTGGCAACAGCTTGTTGGGTGCCTACCCAGATGTGGGCACAGTTATCCACTAATCCGGATAAATTTCTAGGAAACATTACCACTTATGGACAGGTGGATGCTGAAGGTGTAGCGAAGTATTACACGCTTTGGAATCAGATCACACCAGAAAATGAATCAAAATGGCAGTCTATCGAGGGTAATTCCCGAGGCACTTTTAACTGGTATGGTTGCGACAACGCTTACAATTATGCTAAAAATCACAATTTCCCTTTCAAATTTCATACGCTTGTATGGGGTTCGCAGTATCCTACTTGGATAAACAGTCTTTCTAAGGAAGAACAGTATAAGGCTGTGGTAGAGTGGATGGATGCTGTGAAAAAGCGCTATCCCGACTTGAAACTTATTGATGTGGTGAATGAGGCTATTTCTGGTCATGCGCCTGCTCCTTATAAAGAGGCACTTGGTGGTGATGGCAAGACTGGCTACGACTGGATTATCAAGGCTTTCGAGATGGCTGCTGAACGCTGGCCGGATGCTATCCTTATCTATAATGACTATAATACCTTCCAGTGGAATACTCAGCAGTTCATCGATTTGGTGAAGACACTTCGAGATGCTGGTGCTCCAATTGATGCCTATGGCTGTCAGTCGCACGACCTTAATGATATTAGTTTCTCCGATTTCAAGAAGTCTATGAGCACACTTCAGAGCAATCTGAAGATGCCTATGTATAGTACCGAATATGATATTGCCTCAACTGATGATGCAAAGCAGTTGCAGCAGTATAAGGATCAGATTCCATATATGTGGGAGGCTGACTACTGTGCAGGTGTGACACTCTGGGGGTATGTTTATGGAAAGACCTGGACCGATGATGGCAAGGGCTATTCTGGAATTATTAAGGATGGCAAGGATCGTTCAGCAATGACCTGGCTGCGTGAGTATATGGCAACAGATGCTGCCAAGAAGGCGAAGAGTCCTTTCCCTGGAATGGTTAAGGAGGCTTCAGTTTATATCAAGCCAGCTTCGATTATCGGTTCTGCCAACGAGGTGATGCCTATCGAAGTAAATGCACGCTTGAAGACCAAGACAATTAAAGAGGTGGCACTTTATGCTAACAACCAGTTGGTGAAAACACTCACCAAGGCTCCTTATGAGGTTGACTATATTCCATCGGCAACTGGCCGCTATGATCTGAAGGCTGTAGTTACTGCTACAGATGGATCTAAATATGAGCGAGTAGGAGGCTTTACCGTTTATCCAGGACGTAAATCGTATGGCGATATTATCACTCTTCCTGGTATTCTTCAGGCTGAGGACTTCGATAGTGGAGCAGAAGGCTTGACCTATCACGATTCTGATTCTCAAGATGAGGGACAGGCAAACTATCGTAAGGACAATGGTGGTGTTGATATCGGCAATGGCAACAATGGCTATGTTATCGGCTATACTGCACAGGGCGAGTGGCTGGAATATACTGTAGATGTTAAGCAGTCGGGCTATTATACTTGTGATGCTACCGTTGCATCTGGCTTGTCAGGTTCTGGCTTCACCTTGAGTCTGGCAGACGATGGAAAGACCGAGGAACTCTGCAAGATTTCAATACCTCAGACAGGCGATAACAGTTGGGATACCTATAAGGTGGTAAATGCGAAGATTGCCAAAGAACTGAAGGCAGGAAAGCATATCTTTAGAATCACCATTACGGGTCCTTATGGCAATATCGACAAGCTCGACTTCAAGTGCGTTCAGGAAACAAGTGGTATCAATGCTGTTGAAAATGCAGAAAACACTTCAGCTGTTCGTCACAACATTCAGGGTATGAAGGTAGATGCCAACTATAAGGGTGTGGTCATTAAGAATGGCAAGAAAGTTAAGCAATAAATAAATTTTATTCAAAATGAAAAACTGGTTATTGGGAATGGCGCTTGCTTCCTCTCTTTCTGCTTTTGCACAGGGAACTGTTTGCAATGCAGATGGAACGGTGACCTTCCAGTATAAGAATGAAAATGCTCATAAAGTGGCTGTAGATGTGCAGTTTGCAGGTCGCCATGATATGAAGCAGAATCCTGAAACGAAGCTCTGGACCGTTACTCTCGGTCCGGCAGCTCCGGATATGTATCCTTATCATTTTATAGTGGATGGGGGAGATGTAATGGATCCTGAATGTAAACAATATTTTCCAAATGAGGGATTCAAGAACAGTCTGCTGGAGATACCCGACCAAAAGGGTGCTTTGGCACACGACATTCTGCCTGTAAAACATGGAAATGTTGAGTACATCCATTATTATTCAAAGAGTTTGGGAGGCGTGAATAATGCGGTGGTCTATACCCCTTATGGATATGAGACCAGTAATAAAAGCTATCCTGTATTCTATGTGATAAGTGGAACTACCGATACAGAGGATGTGTTCTTTAAGGTTGGCCGAGTCAACTTCATTCTCGATAACCTTATCGCCAAGGGCAAGGCAAAGGAAATGATTATCGTGATGCCTTATGGTAATCCTGGCAAGTTGAGAGAGCAGCGTCAGAAAGATATTAAGTCGGTAACTGATGGCTTTGATATTTTCGGCAATGACTTCAATAATGATTTGATGCCATATATCGAGAAGCACTACCGCACAATCAATGATGCCGATCATCGAGCTATTGCTGGCTTCTCGAGAGGAGGTAATCAGGCTTTGATGAATGGACTTCTGCATCTGGATAAGTTCTCTTACCTTTGCTCTTATAGTTCATTTACCTCAATGGATCTTCCAAAAGTCTATGACAATGCCAAGGAAACCAACAAGAAAATTCACCTTTTCTGGATGGGTATCGGCAAGGATGATTTCCTCTATGGCACTAGTCGTGACTATATGGAATTTCTTGACAAAAAAGGCATAAAGACCATCAAGGAATTCACCGAGGGAAAGTTTGGCCATACTTGGATGAACTGCAAGTATTTCTTGAGTAGAACCTTGCCTTTGCTTTTCAATCCAAAGGCATCTGCCAAGGCGATGAAGAAATGTGCTCCTGCTCCTAAGGCAACAGGCAAGGAGGTTCCGTTTACGCCATCTGTAATGGCGAAGCTCTTCCCAAAACCAGTTGTGTCTCCGGAGTTTACGAAGGATAACATAATCTTTCGCTTTAAGGCACCAGATGCCACTAATGTATATCTGAATTCGTATGCAGATAATACCTCGGAAGTACCTGTTTCGATAATGATGAAAAAGGATGCAGAGGGAATCTGGTCGGTTTCTCTTCCAAAATATTTTGATCGAAAATTGTATTATTTTGTAGTCAATGGTGATGGAAATAAAACGGAAGGAATGAAGGTTGTTGATCCGAATAATATGTACTATTTGCAAGAAGGTGACAAGGAATTCAGTGTGGTGAAACCAAACGAAATGTCGTCTGCCTTTGACAAGTATGCCAAGTTGGTTTATGACTTTAATCAGAATAAGGTAACCTTTGTGCCTGTTGAGGGTGGTGACTGGAATGTTGATGGTGCAAGCAAAAGCTATTCCTTGGATGACAAGGAGGCAGGCAAAGCCTATTTCCTCTTTTTAGCCTCGGCTTCACCTTATCTGAAATAGCTTGAGAAATAAGCGCATCTGTATGTGTTTTATCAGCAATGTAAGGCATTATAATTCCTTAAATTGGCGATTTCTATAATATGAAACGGTCGTTTGACATAATGTTAAACGACCGTTTCACATTGTGGATATTCGTAAATTGATAAGTCGAAACTTCATAGATAAAGAGAATTATCGACTTAAATTTAACGTGAGTTCGATGAATTTAAAATACAGTTAGCCGCAATAGCACTCAGCATGTTCCGCAAATGTTAAAAAAGCTAACTCAA
>CAJOPE010000159.1 GCA_905236815.1 uncultured Prevotella sp.
CGGGAGAGTAGGTAGCCGCCTCCTTTTTATCAAGAGCCTCGATTACGAAAGTAGTCGGGGCTTTTTTCATTTGATATAGTTTGTTCTATTAAGGCAACTGCATAATATAGAAAAAAGGTAAGTATTGCTCTTACTAGGCGATACTTACCTTTATATTTTAAGTATAAGGCTATTACTTTTCAATAATGGCCTTTAACTAGGTTGCTCATTTTTCGCGAATTTGCTTCAATCCTTTCCTTCAGGCTTGAATTTCTTATTTATGAAAGTCATTTTTACAGGTAGTTTCTTCCATTTACGGTTTCTTGCAATCTTGATATCACTACCTTCCTTTTGTTCTAGAAGATATTCTCCATTTCCTTTATAGGTGAGTTCTGCAACCAGATCCTCACTTCCATAATCATTAACAAGACTAATTTTTGCTTTCTTACCTTTAATCTTTGCATCTGTGATGAGCCACTTTCTTCCATCATGTACATCACCGAAATATCCTGGTACTTCACCGAAGATTTCTTGATGAGGAACCTGCAGGTTATTGTGGTAAAAATCAATATTCATGTATACCTCATATTCATCATTTGAGAGGTATGCTTTAAATGTTGTAGAATCTTTTTGAGCAAATGTTGACATTGCCAAAAGACCAAATATTGCTGATATTATTGTTCTTTTCATTATATCTCACTTTATGTACGGCAAAGGTATTTATTTAAATCAAGAAAACAAGCATTTTTCTGAAAATATATGGCTGAATTCTTGGTTTTTACAAATTTTATGTTATCTTTGTGACGTTTTATTAGTTTTTATATGGTGAAAGGAAGGTTATTTCCCGACTACATTTTCGAATCTAGTTGGGAAGTTTGTAATAAAGTGGGTGGAATTTATGCTGTTCTCTCAACGAGAGCTAAAACCCTGCAAGATATGATCAAAGATCATGTCATTTTTGTCGGTCCTGATTGTTGGAACGATAAAGCATGTCCCTTTTTTACCGAAGATAGTAAGCTTTTTGCTGATTGGAAATTGAAAGCTATGGAGGAAGGCTTGAATATCAAGATTGGTCGCTGGAATGTTCCTGGTGAACCAATTGCTATTCTAGTTGATTTCCAGTCTTTCTTTGATCAGAAAAACGAAATATATGGAAAACTTTGGGAGTATTATCAAGTAGATAGTCTTCATGCCTATGGAGATTATGATGATAGTGCTATGTTTGCTTTTGCAACAGCGAAGGTAGTGGAGAGTTATTATAGATTCTTTGACCTTTCAACTTCTAAGGTTGTTTTCCATGCTAATGAGTGGCAGACGGGTTTTGCTGCTTTAGTCTTGAAGAAACTTGTACCGGATGTAGCTACAATTTTCACTACTCATGCAACAGGTATCGGCAGAAGTATTGCTGGAAACGGCAAGCCTTTATATGAGTATTTGTTTGCTTATAATGGCGATCAGATGGCTTCAGAACTCAATATGGAAAGTAAACATTCTATCGAAAAGCAGACTGCTTGGAATGTGGATTGTTTTACCACTGTGAGTGACATCACAGCAAAGGAATGTGCGGAGTTGCTGGATAAGCCTGTTGATGTGGTTTTGCCGAATGGATTTGAGAATAATTTCGTTCCAAAGGGCGCTGCATTTACTAAGAAATACAAGGAAGCTAGAAATGCAATGCTTCAAGTAGCTAACTGCTTGACAGGTTGTGAGTTTGATGATGATACTATTCTCATCTCTACTAGCGGAAGATACGAGTTCAGAAATAAGGGAATCGACGTATTTATAGAGTCAATGAATCGCCTTCGTTTTGATGATAGACTTCATCGAGAGGTAGTGGCTTTCATTGATGTTCCAGGATGGGTAGCAGGACCTCGTGAGGACCTAATAGACCGATTGAGAAGTGGTAAAAAATTTGATACTGCTTTGGATAATCCACGCATCACACATTGGCTGAATAATATGAATGAGGACAATGTGCTGAATATGATGAATGCATTGGATATCTGGAATCGCAAGGAGGATAAGGTGAAGATTATCTTTGTGCCAAGTTATCTTATAGGTGACGATGGTATCTTTAACAAAACCTATTATAATGTGATTCTGGGTAATGACTTGTGTATCTATCCATCTTATTACGAACCTTGGGGATATACTCCACTTGAGGCGATTGCCTTCAAGGTGCCTTGTATCACTACAGATCTTGCAGGATTTGGCTTGTGGGCAAACAAGGAAAAGGGAAGTAATAGTGAAATTACCGATGGTGTGAAAGTTGTACACCGTACAGATTATAATTTTAATGAAGTTGCTGATTCTATCAAGAACACAGTAATAGAATATGCAGCCCTTGACAAGAATGAAGTGAAGACCATTCGCACAAAGGCTGAAAATCTTTCGAAGAAGGCATTATGGAGTAAGTTCATCGCCTATTATAAAGAAGCGTATGATTTTGCTCTTCGCAATATTAAACACAACTAACGAATTTGAAATAAACATTATCAATTATGAAAATTAAAGCTGATTATGCCAATGCTCCTCAATGGAAGGAGTTGACTATTAAATCAAGTCTACCGAAGGAACTCGAGTGTCTTGATGAGCTAGCACATAATATGTGGTGGGCTTGGAATTATGAGGCACGTGATTTGTTTCAGAGTCTTGACGAGGCTTTGTACGAGGAGGTTGGTCATAACCCTGTATTATTATTAGAACGTTTAAGTTACGATCGTCTGGAAGCTATTGTCAAGGACAAGGCTACCATGAAGAAAGTAAATGATGTATATGCGAAATTCCGCAAGTACATGGATGTTAAGCCTAACAGCAAGCGTCCATCTGTTGCCTATTTCTCAATGGAGTATGGTCTCAATCAGGTTCTGAAGATCTATTCTGGTGGTCTCGGTATGCTTGCCGGTGACTATTTGAAGGAGGCTTCAGATAGTAATGTAGATCTTTGCGCTGTTGGTTTCCTTTATCGTTTTGGCTACTTCAAGCAGAGCCTGAGCATGGATGGTCAGCAGATTGCTAACTACGATGCTCAGAACTTCAACTCTCTTCCTATCGAAAAGCAGTTGGATGAGAATGGCAACCAGTTGGTAGTGGATGTTCCTTATCAGAACTATCAGGTACATGCGCTTGTTTGGCGTGTAAATGTGGGCCGTATCAGTTTGTATCTCCTTGATACAGACAACGATATGAACTCAGAATATGATAAGCCAATTACTCACTCACTCTATGGTGGTGACTGGGAGAACCGCTTGAAGCAGGAGATTTTGCTTGGTATTGGTGGTATTCTCGCATTGAAGAAGATGGGTATCACAAAGGAGATATATCATTGCAATGAGGGTCATGCTGCTCTTTGTAACTTGCAGCGTCTTTGCGATTACATCGACGAGGATCACCTCACATTCAATGAGGCACTCGAATTAGTTCGAGCTTCTTCTCTCTATACCGTACATACTCCAGTTCCTGCAGGTCACGACTATTTCGACGAGGCTTTGTTTGGCAAGTATATGGGCAACTATCCAGCTAAGTTGGGTATTACATGGGATGAGTTCATTGGCATGGGTCGTCAGAATCCTGATGATCACAGCGAGCGTTTCTGTATGTCTATCTTTGCTTGCAATACCTGCCAGGAGGTTAATGGTGTAAGTAAGCTTCATGGATGGGTTAGTCAGAAGATGTTTGCTCCTATCTGGAATGGTTATTTCGCAGAGGAGAATCATGTAGGTTATGTTACCAATGGTGTACACTTCCCAACATGGACTGCTACAGAGTGGCGCAAGATCTATGATAAGTATTTCGACAAGAACTTCATGAATGATCAGAGTAATGAGGAAATCTGGCATGGCATCTACAATGTTGCTGATGATGAGATCTGGAAGACTCGTATGACTCTGAAGCAGAAACTTGTAGACTATATCCGTGAGAAGTTCACTCAGTCTTGGTTGAAGAACCAGGGTGATCCTGCTCGTGTAGTTTCTCTCTTGGAGCGTATCAATCCTAATGCGTTGATGATCGGTTTCTGCCGTCGTTTCGCAACTTACAAGCGTGCTCACTTGCTCTTTACCGATTTGGAGCGTCTTTCTAAGATTGTCAACGATCCAGAGCATCCAGTATTGTTCTTCTTCTCTGGTAAGGCTCACCCTGCTGATGGTGCTGGTCAGGGCTTGATCAAGAGAATCTATGAGATCAGTCAGCGTCCTGAGTTCCTTGGCAAGATCATCTTCCTTGAGGACTACGATATGCAATTGGCTCGTCGCCTTGTATCAGGTGTAGATATCTGGATGAATACTCCAACTCGTCCTCTCGAGGCATCAGGTACATCTGGTGAGAAGGCCGAGATGAATGGTGTTGTAAACCTCTCAGTACTCGATGGCTGGTGGGTAGAGGGTTATCGCAAGAACGCTGGATGGGCATTGCCACAGGAGCGCACTTACGAGAATCAGGGCTATCAGGATCAGTTGGATGCTGCTACTATCTACAACTTGCTTGAGAATGAGATTATTCCTCTCTACTACAACAAGGGCAAGAAGAGCTACAGTGAGAACTGGATCAAGGTGGTTAAGAACTCTATTGCAACAATCGCTCCTCACTATACAATGAAGCGCCAGTTGGATGATTACTACGATAAGTTCTATATCAAGGAGGCTCTCCGTGCTAAGAAGCTGAAGGAAAATGGCAACAAGTTGGCTAAGGAGATTGCACAGTGGAAGGAAGCTGTTGCAGAGCGCTGGGATTCTATCAAGGTAGTTTCTAAGTCTGACGTTCCAGAGGATGGTTTTGCTACTGGTTCACAGTATACTATCCAGTTTGTAATTGATGAGCAGGGCTTGAACGATGCTATTGGTCTTGAGTTGGTTACTCTGAAGCCAGAGACAGATCCTTCAGATCGTCAGGTTTACAGTGTTCGTCCATTCAAGAAGGTTTCTCAGGATGGTAACAACTATACATTCGAGGTATCCTTCGATCCAGACAATGCAGGTGCTTACCGTTCAGCAGTTCGTATGTATCCTAAGAATGCGAACCTGCCTCACCGTCAGGACTTCAGCTACGTGAAGTGGTTGGAGCTTTAAGAGAAAATCTTAAACATAAATAATAAACCTCGCTGAGATATCCCATCTCGGCGAGGTTTTTCGTTATTGAGTAATATTAAATTGTAGCAGCGACCAGTAATCCATATTCTGACTACCAATTGGTATCTCATTGATATATTGACGCTGGTCTTTCAATCGGAGTTTTCTTACCAGGAATTCTATTTCATGTCCACTATTCAGTGCCATTTTGAATCGGCTCTTGAAGTTTCTCAGTAATCCGAAATTAGTTTTCAGACTTGCCTTATTGCACATATCAAAGAAGATCTCGCCATTTGGAAATCTGTCTGCAATATTGTTGAGAATGAATCTCACCTGCTCCTTTGTGAAATACATCAGTACTCCCTCGAAAACAAAGATGAAGTGACTATCACTATGTCGCCATCTCAATGTGTCGAGCCAGGTAGTATCAAACATCGACTTTGTGATTTGGTACCTTTTATCCTCCTCAGGCATCAGCTTGCGTCGGAATTCAATAACATCCGGCAGGTCAAGTTCATAGAACGTAATCTTCTCATCTGGAATTCTTAAATGTCTAGTGTCAAGTCCACATCCTACATTGACAACCACAGTGGAAGTATAATTCTGTGCACTTCTAAGAATATTGGAATCATAGTATTTCGCACGAATGATACAACAACTTCCTGAATCAAGATAACTGTCAAGACTACAGAAATCGTAGTCAATCTTTTCAATTAGTCTCTCTGCCATCGGATCTTTCAGCATGGCATTTTTCTTCTTGCTTTCCATTGCTCGGATGTAAAGCGGAATGAGCAAGGTTTCAGAAACTTTGCTCAGGAATTGCATTCGTTGATTCATACTTATATTAATTAAATTAGTAGTTACAAAGTTATAAAAGCTTTCGAAGATGTGCAATCGCTATTGTTTGGTATTCTATATACTATCATTTCTGATGTTTGTCTAATAAAAAATAAGGATATAAAATGCCAAATTTCAGCGATTGTGCGATAAAACCATTTGTCGTAATTTTGCAATCAGAAATGAATAACAAAATAATCTAAGATAAAGAGTTTATTATGAATTATAAGATAGCATTGGCAAGTAAAAACGGAAAGGCAGTAGACCTTCACTTTGGTTTGGCGAATCATTTCCTGATTTTCCAGATTGATGATGAGAAACAAGAAGCAGAGTTCCTGGAAGACAGACCTACCGATGCAGCTTGCCTCGCTACTTGTTGTAGTAAAGGTAATGAAGAGGAGTCTTTCTGTAAGATCACACAACAGCTAGATGACATACAGGCAATCTTCGTAAGTAAGATAGGAGAGGGGGCTGCCCATTATATTGAGTCAAAAGGCAAAGCTGTATATGAGGCTCCTTTTCCTATAGAACCGTTAATTTCAAAAATAATAGAAGACAAGATTTACAAACAAGATAAATGGCAATAAATTACGACTTACTAACAGAACGTCATCCGTGCTTCGCCAAAGGCAAGCATGCTGGTGAAAAGGGAAGAATTCATCTTCCAACGAGTCCTTCTTGTAATATTCAATGTCGATTTTGCGAACGTAGCATCAATGCGATAGAAAAACGACCTGGTGTAACCTCTACGGTTATCAAACCTCAAGAGGCACTGGATATTATCGGCAGAGCATTAAAGGCTTGTCCGGATATAACAGTAGCAGGCATAGCTGGTCCTGGTGATACCCTGGCTTCTCCTTATGCATTACAGACATTTACTCTGGTGAAGGAAAAATATCCCGACTTAATTAAGTGTATGAGCACTAACGGTCTTTTGTTGCCCGAGAAGGCAGATGAGATCATCAAGGTGGGTATAGATTCGCTAACAGTGACAGTGAATGCAGTAGATCCCGCTATCGAGGCTCAGCTGAATAAGGGCATTGTTTATCACGGAAAATACTATCAGGGAGAAGAAGCAGCCGAAATCCTCATCCATAATCAGCTGGAAGGTATCCGGAAAATAGCAGAAGCAGGAATTGTGGTAAAGGTGAACACAGTGCTTGTGCCAAGTATCAATGGAAAACACATTGGGGCAATCGCCAAGGCTGTGAGCGAGGCTGGGGCTGTTATCTATAACATTATCCCACTTATCCCTATGCACGAACTAAAGAATGAACCTGCTCCAACCTGTGTGGATCTTTTCAAGGCTCGTCTGCAAGCAGATAAATACATAGATGTGTTCCGGCACTGTCAGCGATGCAGAGCTGATGCTGTAGGAGTTCCTGGAAAGAGCGATTACTCCGATCAGGTTTACCTGAAGAGGGTAGTGGGTGGAGATACTTTTAGTCATGGATAATCTAATAGAATAATATAGTGATATGGTAAAGAAGATAAATCTTGACATGACCTCTGTCGAGAATCGTGAGACACGTCTTGGTACTATTATTGGCTGGGACGGTAAGGCGAGTGAATTAATCCGACAGTCGGCTTATGACGAAAGAAGTCTGAAGAAGAACGGACAGAAACACCGAATAGGTGGCTGTCAGGGGGCAGGACTGGGTTGTAAATTGTGTGAAATGAAGTCACCTCTCAATCAGGAGACGATGTGCTCGAATGCTATCGTACAGTGTCAGGTGGGCAATCTCACCGACTGTGTACTCATCGATCATTCACCAATAGGTTGTAGCGGAGAGAATGCGAAGTTCAATCTAGCGATGCACGTTGGATTGATGCGCCGTGGCAAACCTTTGCAAAACACCTTCAATATCAGTACTAATCTTCTGGAGAAAGATATGGTATTTGGTGCCAGCAATAAATTGCGCCAAACAATCCGCGATGTGAAAGAGCGCTATAATCCAAAGGCTATCTTTATTGGAATGGCTTGTGCCACTGCCATAATCGGAGAAGATATCGACAGTGTCGCCGAGGAGATGGAGCCTGAAGTTGGAGTACCAGTAATACCTTTGCATTGCGAGGGCTTCCGTAGTAAACACTGGAGTACAGGCTTTGATGTGGCCTTTCATGGAGTGTTACGACAGATTGTGGAGAAGCATCCAACGAAAAAGCAGAACGACTTGCTGAATATTGTGGCACTATGGGGTACTGACTATTTTACAGACTTACTGAAGCCACTCGGACTGAAAGTAAACTATCTCCTGGACTGTGCTTCTTATGAAGAACTCCGGCAGGCATCAGAAGCAGTTGCGACAGCTACCTTCTGTGATACACTTGGTGGATACTTCGCCACAGCACTTGAGGAGAACTTCGGTGTACCACAGATTGATGCACCTCAACCTTATGGAATTAAGGGAACGGATGAATGGCTAAGAGCTATCGCCAAAGTAACAGGAAAGGAAGACATCATCGAAGAATATATTGAGGCAGAACACAAACGAATAGAACCAGAACTGAATGAACTTCGTGAATATTTCAAGGGAAAGAACGGAGTAGTGATGACAGGATCTGCCTATGCACACGGTTTGATTACCGTACTTTCGGAATTGGGTATCGGTCATGATGCAGCTTTGGTATTCCATCACGATCCTATCTATGATGGTGCAGGTAAGCATCAGGATACTCTGAAAGAATTGGTAGAGACCTATGGCGATATTCCACACTACACTGTGAGCAAGACTCGTGCTTTCCAGTTGCCACAATTGCTGAAGCGTGCCAAGACAGACTTCCTGATTATCCGTCATCCGGGTTTGGCTAGTGTATCTGGACACCTGGGTTATCCAACCCTTGCTATGGGTGACGAGCATATCCCTGTAGGCTATGATGGCATAATCCGTGTGGGAAGAATCTTGAAGGGTGTACTGGCGAGAACAAGATTCAACCAAGTATTGAAGCGCCATGTAAAACTTCCATACAACGAATGGTGGCTGAGTCAGGATGATCCATTCCTTCTCACGAACAAGCCAGAAGTACTGGAATCTATAGAACACCGAATTAAAGTAGGCAAAGACGTAAATGAAAAGAAAGCTGCTGGAAAGGAATTGAAAACAGCATTATAAAACAAGTTTTTATAGAAAAGATGGTAGAGATCATAAAAGAAAAAAGAAAGCAGAGCAATTCTATTGCAGACCCTAGATATGCGTGTGCAGTTGGAGCCACCAATTCTGTAGTGGCTATTCGTGGAGCAGTGCCTATCGCTAATTGTTCGCCTGGTTGCCAGTTGAAACAAACAGCGATGTTGACTTTTGAGAATGGCTTCCAAGGAAGTATTTTCGCAGGTGGAGGTAATATGCCGAGTGCGAACTCCACCGAGAATGATATTGTCTTTGGAGGTGTCAAGACACTAGAAGATCTTATCAAGTCGACTCTGAAAATCTATCGTGGAGAACTCTATGTGGTTTTAACGGGATGTGTGGGCGAGTTGATTGGTGATAATGTGCCCGACCTGGTTAGCAAGTATCGTCGATTGGGTTATCCGATTGTATATGCCAACACTGCTGGTTTCAAGGGAAACAATCTCTGGGGACACGAAGAAGTGGTGAATGCTATCATCGACCAGTATGTGGGTGAGTATAAAGGCAAGAAGAAAAAGGGACTGGTAAACCTTTGGTTTGAGGTGCCTTATTACAATCAGAACTGGCGAGGAGATTATCAGGAAATAGCCCGAATACTTCGTGGTGCAGGTTTTGAGGTGAATGTTCCTTTTGGACCTGAGAATGATGGAGTGAAGAGTTGGAAGAATATTCCGAAGGCTCAGTTCAATCTGGTGCTTTCTCCTTGGGTGGGTGTCCGGAATGCCGAGCATTTAGAAGAGAAATACAATCAGCCTTTCCTGCATATCTCGGAAATTCCTGTTGGCGAGGAGGCAACCACTAAGTTCATCCGTCAAGTGGTGAAATATGCAGGGATAGATAAGAAACAGAGCGAGAACTTTATTCGTGAGGAGTCGAGAAAATATTATTATTATCTGGAGCACTTCTCTGAGTTTTTTGCCGAATACTGGTATGGTATGCCAAGCGAGTTTGCTGTAGTGGCTGATAGTTCTTATGCCCTTGCTTATACCAAGTTCCTTACCGACCAGGTAGGACTTATCCCTAGAAAGGTAGTGATTACCGACAATGCTCCCCAGAAATATAGACTTGATATACACAATTCTTTCCAGCAGATCTCTAAGGGAGTAGACATTGATGTGGAGTTCTTGGAAGATGGCTATTACGCTGAAAAGGCAATCGATGAAGTGAAGTTCACTACCGACAAGCCCCTGATACTTGCCACCTCGTGGGAACTGACGTTGGCACAGGAAAAGAATGCCTTGTTCTTTGAGATTAGTACCCCTTCTTCGGAAACGCTTATTATCAACCGAACACACGTGGGATATCAAGGAGCGTTGAGCTTACTGGAGAGAATCTACTCGAAATCAGTAGGAGGTTTTTAGGGGGAATTCGAAAGTAAAAGAGTTCTTGAATTCTGGATTTCAAAGAATGCTTTTTAAAAAGGAAAAACTAAAATTATGGAGCTGAAAGACAAAAGTAAAGACCTCTTTCATCTTCAACAAAATAAATAAGGAGAGAAATAAAAATGAGCGAATTAAGACAAATTGCAATTTATGGAAAGGGAGGTATTGGAAAATCAACTACCACACAGAACCTTACGGCGGGACTTGCTGAGGCTGGACAAAATGTATTGGTTGTGGGCTGTGACCCTAAGGCTGACTCAACGCGTCTGCTTTTGGGTGGACTTAATCAGCGTACAGTGCTCGACACCCTACGAGAGGAAGGTGAGGATATTGAACTCGATAACATCCTTAAAGTTGGATTCAAGGGGACTAAGTGTGTAGAGTCGGGTGGTCCTGAACCAGGTGTGGGTTGTGCGGGTCGAGGCATTATCACCTCAATCAACTATCTGGAGCGCCTTGGTGCATATACCGATGATTTGGACTATGTTTTCTATGATGTGCTTGGCGATGTGGTTTGTGGAGGTTTTGCTATGCCTATCAGAGAGGGTAAGGCGAAGGAAATCTATATTGTGGCATCTGGTGAGATGATGAGCCTGTATGCTGCCAATAATATCTGTAAGGGTATTGCCCGCTATGCCACAACAGGAGGTGTGCGTCTTGGAGGTATCATCTGCAACAGTAGAAATGTAGATCGCGAACTTGATCTGTTAACAGCATTCTCAAAGGAACTGGGCACTCAACTCATCCACTTTGTACCTCGCGACAACATTGTTCAGCGAGCAGAGATCCGCAAGAAGACCGTTATTGAGTATGACCCAGAGAGTGGGCAGGCTGATGTCTATAGAGAGTTGGCAAAGAAGATTGCTGATAATCAGCTCTTTGTAGTACCAAAGCCAATGACTCAGGAACGATTGGAAGAAATACTTGTGGAATACGGATTATTCGATTAATCCTATTTCTTAATCATAAATCCAGAATATATGAGTAAATTCATTAATATAGATACAGCATTGATTCACGGCGGAATCTCTTTCGATGAGTTTACCGGAGCAGTGAATGTGCCGATATATTTATCATCCACTTTCAAGCAGGATGGACTGGGCAAACAGCGTCGTGGCTATGAATATGCCCGTACGGGAAATCCCACTCGAGAGGCACTTGAATCACTTATTGCTGAGCTGGATGGAGGCGTAGCCGGATTTGCTTTTGCATCCGGCTTAGCCGCCATCTCAACAGTGTTCCAACTTTTCAAGAGTGGTGATAATGTTTTGATTTCGAGTAATGTGTATGGGGGAACCTATCGACTTCTCGATAAGGTATTCTCTCACCTAGGGCTTACCTATGGCATCTCTGATACTGAAGATGTTGCTAAGTTTGAGCAACAGATAACTCCAGCAACAAAGGCTGTACTGATAGAGAGTCCTGCCAATCCACTCATGACAATTACCGATATCCGGGCACTCAGCGAGGTTGCTCACAGGCATCATTTGCTGGTTATTGTTGATAATACTTTTATGACTCCTTATTTGCAGCGCCCTATAGATCTTGGAGCAGATATTGTGGTATATAGTGCCACCAAATATCTGGGAGGTCATAGTGATGTTGTTGCCGGTCTTGCTGTTGTTACGACAGAAGAATTGAAGCAACGGCTGGCCTTCGTCCAGAATTCTGTGGGCGCTGTTCTTCCCCCTTTCGATAGTTTTCTACTTATCAGGGGCATCAAGACTTTAGGAGTGCGCCTTGATCGACATGTGGAGAATGCTCAGAAAATAGCTGGTTATCTTGCCAATCATCCTGCGGTGAACCGCATCTATTATCCTGGTTTGACTACTGATCCTGGTTATGAAATCAACAGGATACAGGCGAAGAATGGTGGAGTGATGCTTAGCTTTGAGTTAAAGCCGGAATACGATTATCATGTATTTTTCGAAGAGCTGAGGCTTATAACCCTTGCCGAGAGTTTGGGTGGAGTAGAGAGTCTGGTGTGTCATCCGGCTAGTATGACTCATGCCAGTATACCAAAGGAGGTACGCGAGGCAGTGGGAATTACTGATGAATTAATTCGCTTGTCGACAGGTATAGAGAATGTTGATGATTTGATAGCCGACTTGGATCAAGCTATCGCCAAGAGTAAAAAATAGTTGTAATCTTAAAGTGTGCTGCTATGAAGTATTATAATAGTATGCAGGAGCTTATCGGACATACACCGCTGGTAAAGCTCAATAATATGGGCGTAAAGCCCGGAGTTAATATATTTGCAAAACTGGAATTATGGAATCCTGCTGGCAGTGTGAAGGATCGCACAGCCACCTATATGATAAAGGATGCCGAAGATAGGGGTTTGTTAAAACCTGGTTCTACAATCGTTGAGGCTACTGCTGGCAATACTGGCATTGGTATTGCCTTTGCTGCACTCAACCGTGGTTATCGTGTGATATTTGTGGTGCCTCTAAAGTTTTCGGAAGAGAAACAGACACTGATGCGTGCTTTAGGTGCCGAGATAGTAAATACTCCGAGAGAGGAGGGCATGTTGGGAGCTGTGAGAAAGGCGGATGAGATCAAGGCTACCATTCCTTGGGCTATATCGCTGGGCCAGTTTACTAATCAGAGTAATCCGCTGGCACATTATGAAACAACAGGACCAGAAATCTATGCCGATTTGGATGGTAAGGTGGACTATCTGGTTGCTGGTGCAGGAAGTGGCGGTACCTATACGGGTATAATGAAATATCTGAAGCAGCAGAATCCTTCGATCAAGGGCATTCTTGCCGATCCTGTTGGTTCGACTATAGGAGGAGGAGAACATGCTGATTACAATATAGAGGGTATCGGCAATGACTTTGTCGCAGATACAATGGATATAAAATTAGTCGACCAGGTTATTAAGGTAAATGATAGTCAGGCTTATCATGCCTCTCAGTTATTGGCGAGTCAGGAGGGCATCTTTGCTGGTTCTTCCTCGGGTGCAGCCACGTATGCCGCCTTACGTTATTCGGAACTAATAGAAAGTGGCAATATTGTTGTTGTATTGCCGGATAGGGGCGATCGATATTTCAGCGTCGGTCTATATAATTCCACGAAAAATAAAGTGCAGAAGAGCATATCGAGAGATGTTTCTTTAGTGATTTAATTTTCATGGAATTATGTGCTATAAGCAAATAATCTACTTAGTAGATGTTATGTAACTACTAAGTAGATTACAGACAACTACTAAGTGGTTTATGTGGAATTACTAAGTAATTTAACGTGAGTTCGATGAATTTAAAATACAGTTAGCCGCAATAGCACTCAGCATGTTCCGCAAATGTTAAAAAAGCTAACTCAA
>CAJOPE010000160.1 GCA_905236815.1 uncultured Prevotella sp.
CGGAAGGAGGGGGATTCGAACCCCCGGTACGGTAACCCGCACGTCAGTTTAGCAAACTGGTGGTTTCAGCCACTCACCCATCCTTCCTAATCATACAATTAACTTGAGTTCTAAACTCGGATTGCAAAGATAATATAAATAATGCATTCCACAAAATTTTAGCATAACATTCTTTGTCTGGAAGTACATATTTTTTTTCTAAATGAAATATCGAAAACTATTTTTATGAAAAAAGAATAGGTCATACACTACTTATTTCGTATCTTTGCACCCACATATACAAAAAAATGAATTCCCTATCAAATTATGGAGATTAAAATTAACGTAAACAACAACAATGGAGAAGTAAAAGCTTTCGAGGGAGACAACCAAGTTGGACAGCTCGACTTCGCCTTCATCCCCGATGGATTATCGATTGAACACACCCGCACTTTCGAGGGGAATGAGGGGAAAGGCATCGCCGGCGCTCTCGTTACTGCGGCTACCGACTATGCTGCTGCTCACCGACTCAAGGTGAAGGCTGTTTGCTCTTATGCTCAGGGATGGTATAAGCGACACCCTCAGTTTGATGATATTCTAATCGACGAAAAAACTAAGCTGGCAAAGGGTATTACTAAGGTGTTTGTCATGGCCACCTGTCCAGATTGTACACAGGTGAAGGCGCAGTTGGCAAATCATCCCGACTTCGAACTTATTGATATTGGCGAGCACGTGAGAAACTTGAAACAGTTTCTGGCGCTACGCGATAATCACCCTGCCTTCGATAAAGTGAAGGCAAATGGCTCCGTCGGAATTCCTTGCTTCCTTATGGAGGATGGTTCGGTATCCTTCTCGATGGAAGAAGTTGTTATCGAGGAGGCACTCGCGGGTGCATCCTGCAGTCTGGATGGTAAAGGCTGCTAATAAAAATGCCAGCAGAGTAAAGACTTGCTGGCATTTTTTATTTATAGGGAATTAGATCTCTGACTTATTTTCTACTTCGTCCTTGCGCTTTCTCTTGAAGAATTTGGCAAAGAAGCCACCCACAGCAAAAATAGCTACTGCAAGAATCTTCCAGCATTTAACCAGGAAAATGCCCAATTTAGCAAAGAGACCGGTCTTGGCAAGCACTCCACCTGCTATCAAACCGCCAATAGTCCAGTCGGATACACGATCGGTATCTGGGTCGAAATCGGAATAGGCATAGCCTGAATCATAGGTTAAGCTGTTGATGAACAGATTGCCCTTGGCATCTACTTCCTTCACATCCTCAGGATCGGTTACCGCATTGATAGAGACAAGACCTTCCTTTCCTAAAATTCGCATATCATAATTCACAACCTTATCACCGCCAATAATCAATGATTTGGCCCATACAAGTACGTGCTTATCGCTTAGATATTTTGGAGAAACAGCCCAGCCCTCGAGTGTGCATTGCTGTTCTTTAGGTAATGATTTATTGTCTTCTGCTGTACTCTCCTTCATATCGGAGAGCAGTTCATTATAGTCGATACTGCTTGCATCATCATCCTTGATGTATCCACTGTTATCATAGGTAACCACATAGGCCATAGAAACCTGATAGAAACAAACCGACTGCTTTGGAATAATCACACCCAGCAAGTCGGTGACATGACTTTCTGGATTCTCCCAATAATCAACCAGCAGTTTCTTTGCCTCTTCCTTACCAAGGAATACAAAGCCTTCAGGAACTTTCAAGGTGGCATGACATTCCTTGAAATGAATCAGACCCGTCTTTCCATGAACAGAATCGACTTTGAGTAGCGCAAAGTCCTCTTTTGATACACCTTGAGATAAAATAACTTCATCAGAAACATTCTCGAATGAACAGAAAAATGTGACACATGCTAAAAGTGCAATCGCATAAAAACATTTAAAATACTTCATAAATTTTACGGTTATTATTTAGTTGTACTATAAAAACACTAGGGTTAATCTTTATCGTATGCAAAGGTAAACATTTTGTTCGACAAAACGTGCATTTCTTTCGTTATTTTTTTATTTTCAATAAAATATTGCTACTTTTGCATCACACATAATTTTATTAGCAATGAGCACTATCTCACCTTTTTCCCGACCGTTGTATATCATGGCGAAAGCAGCAGGACCTTCCTGCAATCTTGCCTGTAAATACTGCTACTACACCGAGAAGGCAAAACTCTATAAGAACGACCCACGACATGTGATGAGCGAGGAACTCCTGGAGCATTTCACCCAACAGTATATCGAGGCGCAAACCATGAATGAGATTCTCTTTACCTGGCATGGTGGAGAACCGCTGATGCGCCCTCTAGCCTTCTATGAGAAGGCCATCCGATTGCAGCAGATTTATGGCAGAGGACGACCTATCGATAATGTTTTCCAAACCAACGGCACGCTGATTACCGAGGAATGGGCTGCTTTCTTCAAGCGGAATAATATTCTGGTGGGGGTGTCGATCGATGGTCCGAAGGAGTATCACGATGCCTATCGCATCAGCCGTGGAGGTGAGCCTTCGTTCGACAAGGTGATGAGGGGCATTGAGTTGCTCAACAAATATGGAGTGATGTGGAATGCGATGGCGGTAGTGAACCATCTCAATGCCGATCATCCACTCGAATTCTATCATTTCTTCAAGGACATCGACTGCCATTACATCCAGTTCACGCCTATCGTGGAGCGCATTCTCACGCATCAGGATGGCCGACATCTGGCCTCGCTCGCCGAGAAAGGTGAGGCAAGGATGGCGGATTTCTCGGTAACGCCGAAGCAGTGGGGAAACTTTCTCTGTACGCTTTTCGATGAATGGGTTAAGAAGGATGTGGGCGATTACTATATCCAATTATTTGATGCCACACTCGCCAATTATGCGGGAGTGAATCCGGGCGTGTGCTCAATGGCGAAAAGCTGCGGACATGCAGGGGTGATGGAATATAACGGCGATGTATATAGCTGCGACCACTTTGTCTTTCCGGAATATAAGTTGGGCAATATCAACCAGCAAACACTCACCGAAATGCTTTATGGTGAGCGTCAGGAAAAATTTGGCGGAGCAAAGCGTGGGGCTCTCCCCCGCCAGTGTCGTGAATGCGATTACTCGTTTATCTGCAATGGCGAATGTCCGAAGAACCGTTTCAGTCTTACTGCCGATGGAGAGCCTGGCTTGAACTATCTCTGCGAGGGCTATCGACAGTTCTTCGAGCATACCGAGAAAGCCATGCGCTTTATGAAGCAGGAACTCGACCATGGAAGAGCTCCTGCCAATATCATGGGGTTATCCCTCTGATACCGAATCAGCATCCGCCTCAAGCTCGAATGCTGGTTTCGGATTCGGTTGTGATTGAATATCCCAAGCTGCAAGATATTGCAGCAATACATCGCAATGACTCATGAAATGGCCCTCGGGCAGATTATTCTCCCTATAGAAACGGGCTAAGGCATAATAAGCCTCATCCGCCTCGGTTCTCGCATTCGGATCATACTCTTCCGACTTTGAAGGGTCGCTTCGCTCATCCATATTGGCGAGGATAAAGGCACGGGCATAAAGTCCGTATTCCTGCTGACGATAATCGGGATTGCCACTCAGCACCACATTGATATAATTCAAGGCTATTCGACTGAAACTCACATCGCTGGGAGCTGAATTCTCCAACGGCTGTGGCACGAAATGCGAGAGATACCAGCAGCAGCCGCCATAGCAGGCCTGCATATACTGCGTGGCCAGCTGATAGGCAAAATACTTGCGGTCGTATTCGGTCTTGGCAAGTCGATAAGCTGCCTGTAGATTCAGAATGCTCTTGCAGAAGGCAATCTTCTGATTGGCGATGAGGGGTGCCTGCGGGGTTTCATCGGCATAGTAATCCTCATTCGAATATTGCCATCCCATCCATATTGGATAGGTGAAATCGCGCAAAGTGATGGAGGTATAATAATAGGCCTCGTTCAGATAGCGAGTAGGCAGCTGCTCCAGATAAGTGAGCGCCTCGGCCATACGGTTTTCGGCGATGAGTTTTGTACCGATATAATCGTAGAAATAGAACTTGTCGTGGAAAACCTTCCGCTGTAGGTATTTCTGCAGCACATCCTTCGGCTTCTCGGATAGATACCGATAATAATTCTTCATCTCATCGGCCGACAGATTATCCAGTCCTCCCCTCGTGCTTGTAGCCTCATATTCTAAAGCATAACCGCCACCATGCGATGGATAAGAAGGAGTGAAATTATAGATATTTTTCCATTCCCAGCCCTGACTCTCGTAAGCCCTTCCCATCAGGGCCGACAATTCCACAAGACTTCCCCGATTTTTTAATTTTGGAACCAATACGGTATAGATCAATCTCACCATTACGTTATTGAAATAGCCGTCAAAACGGGCCTTACCATCCAGCCATTCCATTTCCTTCACCAGCTGGGCCTTGCTCTGGCCATCCCATTTCATCAGTTGGGCATTGGCGAGCAGATGAATGCAGTGAGCCACATCGTGAACTCTATCGGTGCCCGCAACATTCATCGCCTGATTGCTATAGCGGAAAGAAACTTGATAGTTTCCTTTGATATATTCGAGCATAGCCACCGAGGCAAGCCAGAGGGCAGGATTCTTTGTCTTTCCCTCCTTCACCACCTCCAAGGCAAAAGGAATTATCTTACTGGCATCTTCGCTGGTGATATCGGGCAGATAAGCATCTCCTATAATGCCCCAAGAGTCTTCTTCCTCGGCCTTACTGGCATCTTCAGTTTCCTGCATACCATTCACGATGTCCTGCAGAAGTATGCTTAGCAAAGAGGAATTAGGATCTATCTGATAAATATATTTAAGTCCCTCATAGTTTCGCAGTTTATCCACATAATAGCTCATACTGGCCTCATCCTGCTGGTCGGCATAAATACCCATAGCCTCCACCATGTTCTGTTTTCGTATTGCTAGATCTTTATTTGCAGGCACATTCAGCAGGGCATTGGCATAGATATTGCGACATAATTCCTTATAGGCACCCTTTGCGAGCTGTTTTTCCTTCGATTTCCAGAGCTGGTAATTGGCAAGATAATCCTGCTTGGCGAGATTGCATCGCATGGCCAGATACACCCATTGCTCCTTGTATTTTCCATTGAAATGCGATTGTGCCGTCTGCAGCACTTTGCTCACTATCTGTTTCTTCTGCCTCACCTGCTCGGCAGTTGGATAATCCCAGGAATCTCGATTTCCATCGGCTTTCGAATATAGCACGATAGCCTCGAGATAACGCTGCATCTCAACATCCTTCTTCTTATAGGCCGCCTGGAAGAGTGCCTTGCAGTCCTTATCATAGAAATAGCTTATCAAACTTCCATAATACTCATCGGGAAAATCTTTACGCAGTTGGTCTTCCGTGCGGTGATCGCCTGTATAGTCGGCCCAGAAATCCTCAAGCATTCCTTCTCTACCAATCCCATAAATTGCTCCATCACTTTTATTGCAAACACTCATGATGTAGAAGTTATGAACCTCGGGACATGGTCCGCAGGCCTTAGCGCTCATTGTTCCCAATAGCAGGGCACTAGCGAGCGAAAATCTCAGAATAGTTCTTATCGTTATTTTCATAATCGTATATAATAATTTCGTGGTTTATTTCGGGTTTTAATTTCTCAATGGACTGCTTGGTGCGTTTCACCTCCCGCATATCTGTCGTACGGTGAACGATGCTGTCGCCCGGCAGCACTGTGGTGTATTTATCCACCGTACCAGCATAGTGTCCTCGGCGGAAGAGCAGTTGATAATCGAAGTCGGGATAGGCGGCCGAAAGGGGCAGCTGATAGTTTTTCAGATACTTCAGATAAGGCTTCACCACCTCGTAGCTCAGAATCGATTTCTCATCCTTTATATCATTGAACCTACCAGTGTTATAGAGCATCAGCACCCCTCGGTCGGCAGGTGGTGGGGTTTGCGAGAGCTGATGCAATCGGATGGTGGTGCTCAACTTCATTCCGCGTTTCTGGCAGAGTTGTTTCATCTCTTTCATAAAAGCGAAATAGCTCTCGCGGGTGCTTGCTGTCCAATCGCAATCAATTTGTATTTCGCGGAAGGGCTCCAAGCCGTTGGTCTCCCCCATCTGCACGATCCGGTTGAGAATCAACTCAGGCAGTTTCGAGATTTCCCTTCGCATCACATCATTCACAATAAACACCACTGGCACTATATCCACACAATTCGGCAGGGAATCGGTGAACTGAAGGGTGGCATTCGGAGTGATCGAGCCATCCTCCTTCACCACTACATCGAAGAAACGCATATACATAGTCGATATTTCGTTTCTTTGCAAAGGTTCCTTAGCTATCTTCGTGGTAGTAGTTTTCCAATAGTAAACCCCTCGCTGTGGCGATTTAAAATCCTTTGGTCCACAGCAGGAAGCAAGTATTGCCGCAACAAGGAGTGCGACAAGACTGCCCATATTTTTCGAAAAAAGTTTCCTCATTTACAGATTCAAGTTCTTCACGGCATTTTTGTTCAAGAAGATATAAGTGGTATAAAGTGCGATATAATCCTTGCTCATATACCAGATACCCCCATAGTTACCATAGTTTCCCCACGAATTCTTCACCATATAATATTCGCGGCCAGTCTGGTCCTTCGCCTTACCGAAGATCAGCATCACATGGTCGTAGGTGGCATCCCAACTGTCGAAAAGCTGCTGACGTTTCTCCTGCGTTGGAACAATTTCAGGAGCAGTCACCCCTAAACTGTCGATAATCGAGGTGCGCTGGGCCTTAGGCAGACGGAGCCATCGTGCGGCATCACTTCCTGCGAGATTTTGTGCCTTCTCCACATCATAGGCCTTGGCAATGCCCTTTCGCGAGAAGTTATCGCCACTCACATCGCCGCCCCAAGCCACATTATAACCTTTCTCGAGTGCTTCGTCGATGATGCTCATCATCTCGTTCAACGGCAGATTATAGCTTGGTTTTGGTCGCCATTTATAAGGAGCCTCTATCACAAACCACTCATTGAAAGGATGGTGCGTGAAGCTGGTGATACTCACATAATCATTGAAATTGATGCCGAGCGAGCTGGCGAAACTCTTTGGGGTATATTTCTTTCCCTGATAGGTAAACTCCTCAGGACATTTGCCGAGATAGGCATCGAGAATGCCCTGTACGGCCGATTTCCACTGCGAGGTGAGAATGGTTCCATCCTTCGATTTTGCCACACTCTCCACATAAGGTTCCAAACCGCTGAAGAACTCATTGAAATTGGCGAGGGTGTCGCCGATCATACTTCCTGGCTTGGCCATCGCCTCCTCGGGTACAATACCATGCCGACGAATCACATCCAGCACATCATCACACGATCCACCCTCGGAGAAGCGGCTGTAGCCGTGCATTCTCACATGATAGTCGGCACAATCGATATAATCCTTGCTGGCCACAAACATCTCGGCGAGATCATAGGTCTTACCAGTAGCCCTTAGGATCTCGCCCTCGAGGAAACCGATAGTGGCATAATCCCAACAGGTGCCCGATTTATTCTGATTCTTAACGCTGGTAATGGGGTTTTTATGTATGGTTGTAAACACTGGCGCATTGCTCTTCTGCTTTGCCTTCAGAGGCATCGCACAAGTAAGGGCGATTGCCAGGATAGGGATGATATTTCGTTTCATAATTTATTATTAATAACACTGTAGTTCAAATTTTATACGGTCGAATCGCTTAGCTTTCAAGTCTTCTCTTGAAATATAGAAAAAGATGTTTCCGCAATCACCGAACTCAATTTCTGTCTTTTTCCCCGATTCATCCGAAAAAATCTGAAGAAGTAAAACATATTTATCCGTGTCCTCCACAATAGGATTCTGAATAATGTCAGCATATCCCGACATTGTTGCTATAGTATTCGCATCACGTTCGTTCTTCACTCTTTCGTATGCCTCATCTAGTTCTTTCGACATTTGCAATTCCTCAGGCATCATCTCATCAATATCGAAATAAGTCGGATAACTTTTCTGCTCTGGAAATGATACAGGAATCTCCTTCAGACGATAACCCTCGTATAAGTTCTCAGGAAAATCTACCCGATGCAAATCATGTTGTTTTACATCATAGTAAACCACCCTGAAACTATTCTCTGTGCCATCCCAGTTCTCTTCTTCCAGTTCATAAAAGAAATATAAAAATCCTGTTGAAGGAAATAGTTTTTCCTTATCCGATGCCTTTAAATCTGAGCAGTTTATCTGTAGCAGAAGAGATAAAGGCCGAGCGCTGTCATCACATGGCCATTGAAAGCCTTCAGGTACATCAGGCTTGCCTCCAAATTTAGAGCAACCAATGCCTAAAGGTGAGGCTATAGAAGGTTTCATACAGATTCCGATATTCTTACGGGCCGTAGATCTTATCTTTTTAATAATCCATTCCACTCCCAACTTCGAATCTGATTCCTCAAATGTATCAGGAACAGCAGCTGCTGCTTTCGATTGAAAACCTAAGGCAATAGCAAGAAATGTGAGAAAATTCAGTTTCATATATTCTATTATTCTTGTACGCACAAATTATATTAATGCAAAATTACAAAAAAGATAGAATACACATCCATTAATTTTCCTAATTTTTATAGACAACTATAAAAATATTCATTCCATCAATAAATCCAAGAGAAAATGGTAGCACCCACAACAGTGAGAATACCACTCACGATAATGGAGAGACCGCTCATCGCACCCTCGATCTGTCCCATTTCCATAGCTCGGGCAGTTCCCATCGCATGGGCAGAACTTCCGATAGCAATACCTTTGGCAATCGGCTCCTCGATATGCAAAAGCGAAAGAACCTTATCGGCAATGGCACTTCCGAAGATACCGGTAAGTACAATAGCAACAACGGTTACAGGTACGAAACCACCCAATTCCTGCGATACACCCATACCGATGGCAGTGGTGATAGACTTAGGAAGGAAGGTGACATAGGAGGCATGATCGAAATGGAAAAGCAAAGCGAATGCCAGGATTGAAACCATCGAGGAGAGCACACCAGCAAGAATGCCGGCCACTACAGCCTTATAGTTTTTCTTCAGCAATTCCACCTGCTGATAGAGGGGTACCGCCAGACAGATGGTGGCTGGGGTGAGCAGATAGCTGATGATATTAGAGCCTGAATTATAGGCCGAATAAGGCACACCGGTAATCAGCAGGAACACGATGATGAGTACGATCGCAACCAGAAGGGGATTGAAAATCGCCCAACCCGTCTTGCGCTTTAAAAACATACCGATGGCATAGGCTCCCAAGCTGAGCAATACACCCAAGAAAACTGAATCCTGAAACATCTGCTTCATTTCTTTATCTCCTTTCCTCTACGAATAACATATTGAGTTACCAATCCTGATACACCCATCACCACAACGGTGCTCAACAAGATAACCGCCATATACTGCAGGATGGAACTCTTGATGGAGGTCCATGAATCAATCAGTCCAACGGCTGATGGAATGAACATCACCGGCATTACCGCAATGAGAAATACACTCACCTCGCGGATGTCCTTCACCTTCACCCACTTCATCTCCAAGGCGATAAAGAGCAGGATGATGCCATAGATGCTGGCAGGAACAGGAATGGGAATTAAATAGTGTAAGACCTCACCAACAAAGGCGAATGCCACGATGATGAGAAATTGTATCAGAAATTTCATACGTTATCCTTCGTGTTTTTGTTTTATTTTATATCGATTGCCGAAATATATTCTTCGATGAGACGCGCTGCTTGAGATGCCTCCAATCTACAACTATCGAGACAGAGATCATAATCGGCAGCATTTCCCCAAGTGAGTCCGGTATAGTATTTGTGATAATTTACGCGACATTCCTCGGTAGTATCCACAAATTCGGCTGCATCCGCCTCGGAGAGATTCTCCTCTTTCATGATTTCCTGAATGCGAGCCTTGAGATTACCTTTCAGAAAGACCGAGACCAAATCCTTACGGTTCTGGAAAATGAAGTTGCCACATCTTCCGATGATGATACAGCTCTTATCCCCTATCAATTCGGAAAGCATCTGAATGGTCTTCTGATGCAGATGAATATCGGCATCAGCATAATCATTGGAAATAGCAAACATCAAGTCATCCACAGGGCGTTCCTCAAAGAAGTCGTCTAATTGTGCCAGAATTCCCTTTTCCTCAGCCATCTCCTGCAACTGCTGTCGCGTATAGAGAGGTATTCCATAATGCTGGGCAAGAATTTCACCGATATGTATGGCGCCACATCCACACTGTCGGGCTATAGTAATAATCATATTAATAAATTAACTTTTTTAATTTATTGCAAAGGTAGAGGTTTATCTGCGGAATCTACATACATCCCCCCGTTTTTTACGGAAATCGCCAATTTTATTATCATATATCAATAGAATTATATAAACGAAGAATCTGCGAGCAGCCGAAACTACTTGCGGAATTTCTCCACTTTTTCGGCTGACGAACAGGCGATGCGAGATCAGGAATCTTAACTGTTTTCAGCCAGATTATGAACGGAAAGCGAAAATTCTCTATGAATCTTGCAAAGAAGCCTCATCAAGTTCTGGGCATCGATGGCAATACCATCCTGCAATTTGCATAGAATTATTCAAACCACTCGGCCCGATAAGCACCCCTAGCAGAAGAAAGTACAAAAAAGGATAAACTATCGCCTACTTCTTGCACGTTTCAAAAATAAGCTATATCTTTGCATTGATAATAGAAAGAACG
>CAJOPE010000161.1 GCA_905236815.1 uncultured Prevotella sp.
GGCTCGAAGCCCCCGAGAACATCATCTCAAAGTCTGACTTTTTCGCTAGCTACTGCAAACATAGTAACTCTCAATCTCCCCCACAAGTGGGGGAGAAGCAGTCTTCTTGAATTATCTCGGCTAAGGTATGTGATATCCTATGAATTAAGCTAGGACAGCTCTTTGCCTTTCCCCGTTCTTGCAGGTGACCTCCATCACTATTGCAGGTGATCTCCATCACTATTGCAGGTGACCTGCATTGCTATTGCAGATGACCTGCATTGTTATTGCAGATGACTTGCAATGAGATTGCAGATGACCTATAGATATGAAAAAAGCCTTCACCGTGCTGTGCTGTGCACAGTCGGCGAAGGCCTTTCGATTTTATTTATTTATCTATGAAAGCTCTTACTTTACAGCAACGTTCTTGATTTCCCAAGTAGGTGCTGCATCTGATGAACTAGTATATTGGAAGGCAACATATACCTGAGACTTTCCTGCAAAGGCAGAAAGGTCAGCTGTTGCTGAAACAAATGTCCAGCTCTTGCCATCTGAGTATGCTGAAACCTTCAGCTTGGTCCAAGTCTTTCCATCTGTAGAAGCGAGTACCTGGCACTCCTCTTCCATGTTGCTTGCGTAGTTGCTTGCGTGGTCAAAGCTAAGTGTTGCGCTCTTAACACCAGCAAGGCTGAATGCAGGGGAAACGAGAAGACTCTGACAAGCGATGTTTTTCTTGCTAACATAAGCAGAAGCCTTCATGTAGCCATTCTTTGCATCGTGCTTCCAAACATAAGATGCACCTTCGCCCAACTTAACATCTGTGATAGTGAAGTTGTCCTGGCCATCCTTGAATGTTGCGCTCAACTTAGCGTCGCCTGTAGAAGGATTTGTCTCTGCACCTGGCTTAGTACCAAACTCCTTGCCACCAAGCTTGGCATAGCTAACCGACTTTACAGCCTTTGCACCGAAATAGTTCTCGAGTGAACCATAGAGGAGAACCTCCTGCTTGTTGTTAGCCTTGTTGTCCTTCAGGTTCAATGCTGTTCTAACAGCACCAGAAGGCAACTGAACAGGGATGCAGTTTGCTACGTTTGTCTCGTCAGCAGAAGCTGCAACGAGAAGGTTAGTTGCTACACTACATGTGTCAGAACCGAATCTAGCGCCCTCAGCAAGTGTTTTACCATAGATATAACCTACGATATAACCCTTAACGAATGCAGACTTCTTCTCGGTGTTCTGCTGAACTGCAGGAACGTTGTAAGGATTAGCCTCTGTACCATCACCCTCAGCCTTTGCATCTACTGCTGGAGTATCTGGTGTAACATCTGTATCGCCATCTGTACCCTCGCTAACCTTGAAGTTCTTGATCTCCCAAGTTGTAGAGTTGCTTGATGAGCAAACAAACTTGAAAGCGAAGTTTACCTTCTTGTTCAAGTACTCAGCAGGAATCTGAATCTTGTTAGCAGCATAGAAATCCCATGAGTTTGTCTCACTTGCAGCTGGCTTGTAAGCAAGCTTTGTCCATGTAGCCTTTGTTACATCATCTGTATAGTCAGTACTGATATAGAGCTCGTGGTTTCCGAGTTCTTCATTGTTCTTAACATAACGGATAACGTGGTCGAAAGTAACTACAGCGCCAGTGCTGGTAGTTGTCTCGATAACAGGTGAAACCAACCAAGACTCAGTTTCTGTATAAGTGCTGTTAGCATAACCTGATGCCTTTGCATAAGTAGCGCCAAGGCTCCAGTCGATACCTTTAACAGTCTTAACAGTCCAGTCCTTCAAGTTTGCATTTGCATAAGGAAGACCAGTCTTGGTTTCGGTCTGTCCAGTTTCATCACCACCAATAGAGTAAGGCATAGGAACATCCTCACAGCTTGTGAAAGAAATGGCTGAAACAGCCAGAACCATCATTGAATAAAATATCTTTTTCATTTTATCTCGAATTTTAATTGTTGTTACTTGATTGAAATGATTGAACTACCCTGGGCTACTTCTGGGGTGCTCTTGAAAAGAGTAAGTGTACCACAGATAACAACCTTCTTTCCTACTGCAAGCTCGCCCTTGGTTGCCTCGGTGAACTTGTCACCATTGAGATACATACCGCGGAATACTTCCAACTGAGTGGTGGTCTTGCCATCATCAGAGATATAATAGGTAGCATTGCCATAAGTGCTTGTATCTACATTATCTATTTTAGAGATGATACCAGAGATGTATACCTTGTCTGAAGTGTACTGTTTAGCACTGATGAGGCTCAGTGCCTTCTTTACATCGTAAGGAGAACTCTGAGTTCCTTCTCCTGTACCTTCAATCTTAACAGGTGTTACAATGGTTTCAGGATCGACATAAATAGAATCGGTGTCAGCTGTAGGCTGAATATCGTCAACAGAGTTGATAATGATTTCCCACTGACTGTTGAATCTCTTGAAGATACCCTTGATATTTACCTTTCCTGTAGGAACCTTAGCGCTTGCGAAGTCAGCGTAGTTGCTGTTGTAAACAATCACGTTCTTAACAACCTTTCCTTTCGAATCAATTAAGTTGAAACTACGGCTGCCTGCACCTGCATTTGGATCAGCAAAAGTAGAGTCGGAGTTGATACTGAACTTTACACCCTTGATGATTCCTAGTTTTCCGTCATCTTTTGTGAGACTCCATTTTCCATCATAAAATTTTGGCTCTACGTTCTTTCCTGTGCCAACAATGCGATAGTGCTGATTCCAGAGAGCACGGCTCATACGACCAACATAAGTTGCAAAGGTCTTGCTGGTAGTTGGAACACCAATTTCGGCCTGCAAACCATAGTTGCCGATATACAAACCCTTCAAATCAACAACAATCTCAGTGCCTTGAGGGAGGAAACCATAAAGGTCGCCCTCAGCAACTGCAGCAATGATAGCACCAGTTTCATCCTGGAGAGCAATCTCGTTGTAAACATTACCCTGCTCGTTGCTACTGGTTACCACAGCCTTGATCTTGTAGTTATCGGTTATCTGTGCATAGCTGTTGCCATCACGATAGTCGGTAGAAATCTGCTTAGCATACATCTCCTTCAGCTGAGCAATAGTGATGATATTGCTATTGATATCGATGGAGTTGTTTCCGTAAGGAATATTGTTTGTTGAAGGCTCATCGAAATTTTCGCCCATACATCCAGCCAGCAATATTCCGGCGAATGCCAATGCGATATATTTTAATTTTTTCATTATTGCTTGCTTTTAGAATCTGTATGAAACCTGGAACATACCGTTTGTTCCGTAAACATAATACTTCTTAGGGTTCTTGGTGAACTTGTAAGCACGGTCGTTCTTGCTGCCATCTGTAGCAACAGTATAGTCGCTGCGTCCCTGCTCATAACCACCAGAAACGATATGACGGTTGTTGAGAATATTTGAAACCATGAGGTTGAATCCAAGTGTTCCCTTCTTCAAGCGAATGCTCTTACCAATGCTTCCATCCAGCATCCAGCCACCGTGTCCCATAGGCTGAGCTGCAGGAACATAGTTTCCATCGTTGTCAAGCTCACCCAACTTGTCCATAGTAGATGTGTAGCGACGGCTTGGGTTATAAGAAAGGTAGATGCGGTCATACCAGTTTGCGTTCAAGTTCACATACCATCCCTTCATGCTGTAGTCCAAAGCAAGACTAGTAGCTGTGAGTGGAGTGCCACTCTCGCGGATGCCCTCGGTGTAAACAGTACCCTCCTCGTATTTAGCCTTTGTTGAAACCAAATACTTAGTGTGTGCATTGGTGAGATACTTAGCATCGCTGATTGTACCGAGTGCCTTGAAATTGAGGTGGTCGGTAAGTTTGATCTTAAGACCAGACTCGATACCATAGAAAGCCTTGTTGATACCGGTGAGACTCTCATATACGAATGAGTTAGCATCATCATAGTAATACTGCTGCCATTCTGTAGCATGCTTCAGGTAGCTGTAGTAAGCGCTGATGTTGAAGTGTACACGGCTGCCAGCATACTGATAGCCAACCTCAGAGCTGAATACACGCTCAAGTCTAAGGTCGCTAACGAAATCGTTATTCATCTCAGGAGAAACGAAAGCAACATTTGCCTGAGGAGCCTTCTGCTCATAGCCCAAGCCAAGGTTGATGACGTGACCCTTACCAAAGTCGTAGCTGCTGCTGAACTTACCACCACCAGAGAGGAAGTTAGCCTGCTTGCTCTTGCCATAAGAGTTGTCGGCGAAGAGACCGTTTCTCATATAGCCCTTACGGTACATGTTGTCGTAGCCGAGCTTACCAGAAACTACATAATGCAAACGGTGGAATGTCTCGGTATAGTTAGCCCAACCCAGAGCACGGCGAACCATCAAGTCGTAGTCGTAAGCGAAAGTATCGCCTTCGCCCACCTTCTTGTTAGGATAGTTCAAATCATACTGTACACGAGCATCGTCGGCATTATAAGTGCCGATAGCGTATGTATTGATATTGTGGAAAGAATTTCCACCCAACATATCCTCAAGTGTCTGATAGTGTCTGCCCTTGTTCTGGCCGAGACTCAAGCCAGCATTGATCTTCTTGTTCTTGTCAATGGTGTGATTCAAAGAAGAAGAAAGCATCAGCATCAAGTTATCGTTGTGCTTAGCCTGAATATAATACATCAAGTCCTTACCCTGAGCAGCCAGCTGACGGTTGGCATAATAGAGACGATCCCAGTTAATCTGGCGATTGTACTCGTTGCCCCACCAATCTACAGCAGTATTCCAGTCGGCAAGCGCCTGAGTAGTGCGGTAGCGCTGGTCGTTTTTATCCCAAACATCGTAATAGCTGCTTGGCAAGTTCTTCCAGTAATCAGGCTGTGGGTTGTCGGAATTGTTATAGTTCAACTTAGTGCTCTTATACATACTGTATTTACCAAAGAAACTAGTAACGAGCTTAGTTGATTTGTCGATATCCCAGTCCCAGGTGAGGATAGCCGAAGGAGCAAAGTCGTTAACAATACGGCTGTTGCGCTTCTTGCCATTCTGGTATCCCCAGTATGGGTTGTAATAGTAATCATTAGCGAGCCAGTAAGTCTCGTCGGTAGCAGCGCCCTGATTAGCACGCTCGGTAGGGTTACCCCAAGTAGAGAGACTCAGACTGTGGTTTTTCCATCTCTTCTCGACGCCGAGATAGTAAGAAAGAGCATTGTAGAAAGTACCCTCAACATATCCCTCCTTAGCCCAGCGGTAAGTAAGACCAGCTGCGAAAGCCCATCCCTTAGCGTTGAAACCAGAGCCATAAGTATACAAGCCACGGGCTGTATAGTTACGGTTAGCACCAGCCAAAGACACATAGTGGCCCTGCTGCATGCTGCCAGCACGGAAGTTGTAATTGTTGCTTCCTGCCATACCGCTCATAGAAAAGTTGTTTCCTTCGAAAGGCAAGGCAAAGTCAACATTACGTGTAAATCTGTTGAGACCACCAACATTAGAGAAACGGAACTGTCCAGACTCCATGTCGTTCATAGGTGCACCATTTACATAAACCTCGTTGAATTTCTGATTGAATGCACGGTAGCGGAAACGTACCGGGGAGAAAAGATAGCCAACCTGGTCAGCGTAAATGTTCGAGTTGGAGCCGAGAATAGTGACATTCTGAGACATGTCTTCATCTTCTCCCAACTGTGCCTCGGTGAAAGTGAATGCATTCTCGTCGATTGTTGCTGTCTGTTTCTGCTGTTCCGACTTCTCAGTCTGAGCGTAGAGCAGAGGGCAATAACATAATGCTATCACTGCAATTTTTACCTTATTCTGCATAGCTATTTATAATATATTATATAATAATTGGGCTGCAAAGATAAATAATAAAATTCTAAAAAAAAGGTTTTATGATTAATTTTTTTGTTAAAACTGCTTTTGTTTCAAGAAAAATTGCGATATTTGCAGTTCAATTAGATATATGATATGAGACGACATCTGTTTTTACTGATTTCAATGTTCTGCGTGAGCATTGTTTCGATGGCTCAAAAGAAGTATTCGGTTTATGCATTAGGGTTTTATAATCAGGAGAACCTATTCGACACGACCCATGACGAGGGCAAGAACGACTATGAGTATACCCCGGAGAAGGGATGGACCCAGTTGCAGTATGAGCACAAATTGCACAACATGGCACGCGTGCTGAGTGAAATGGGAACTGACGTGCTACCAAATGTTGGCTGTGCGTTCATCGGACTTAGCGAGGTTGAAAACGCTCACGTTCTGGATGACTTAACAGCTCAGCCTGAACTTTCAAATCGCGGCTACAAGTATGTGCACATTGAAGGTCCAGATAAGCGAGGTGTTGATTGTGCGCTTCTCTATAATCCTGCATTGTTCACTGTCAAGAGTCAGGAATTGGTTCCTTTTATTCCTAATGAGGATATCCTGGACTCAAATCCAGATTTTGTTACTCGTGGCTTCCTGGTTGTGAAGGGAGAGATGGCTGGCGAATCTATCGCTGTTATTGTAAATCACTGGCCTAGTCGCTTCAGCACTTCCAAGTATCGTGAGTGTGCGGCTATTCAGGTATCGGTATTGAAAGATGATATTCTTGAGAAGGATCCAAATACAAAGATATTCATTATGGGTGACTTCAACGACGATCCTACTAACAAGAGTATTTCGGAAGTGCTTTCTGCCAAGGGTGAGATAACCGAGGTCTTCGACACCGATCTTTATAATCCATGGTATAACTATCTGGTAAAGGAAGGAACAGGTACCTTGAGCTATCAGGGTTCATGGAATCTCTTCGACCAGATCATTGTCACTCCAAACTTGGTGTATGGTACTCAGCAGAAAGAATATTCTACCTTGAAATATTTCAAGTCGCAAATTTTCAAGCGTGACTATATGATTCAGCAGAGTGGTAAGTATAAGGGTACTCCACTTAGAACAAAGGCTGGCGGTACTTGGTTGGATGGTTATTCTGATCACTTGCCTGTTGTCATGTACACAATTAAGGAAAAGCAATAACTATATATAATAAGGTGTATCCTCTCCTCATCAGTGTGGAGGGGATATTCTGTTTATATGAGCGAGATAGAAATTCATCCTTTCGAGCCCTGGCTCCCTGCCGATGCAAAACTGCTGATGCTCGGAACCTTTCCTCCAGCTCCCAAACGCTGGTGTATGGATTGGTATTATCCGAACTTTCAGAATGATATGTGGCGCATCATGGGAATTCTCTACTATGGAGACCGCAATCACTTTGTTGACTTGGAAAACAAGACTTATCGACTGGATGAGCTGAAGGTCTTCTTGAAAAAAAGACGTATCGCCATCTTTGATACTTGTCTGCGTATCCGTCGCACCACAGGTACAGCCTCCGACAAGGACCTGGAGGTAGTAGAACAGGCCGATCTGGACCAGATGCTTCGTGATCTGCCCGATTGCGAGGGCGTGCTTTGCGCAGGACAGTTGGCGACAAAAGTCTTTACCGAGCATTTCCATATCGAAAATGCGAAGAAGATGAAAATGGGTGGATATGTTGAGTTCCCTTTCGGAAATAGAACTCTGAAGCTCTATCGAATGCCTAGCAGCAGCCGTGCCTATCCGATGGCCGCTGAGAAGAAGGCAGAGTATTATAAAATAATGTTTGAGGATTTAAACCTAATAACCCCTGAAGATTATGGACGATAAAATAACGATTATTGGTATTGCCGGTGGAACTGGCAGTGGCAAGACAACAGTAGTGAGAAAGATTGTTGAGGCTTTGCCTCCACATTTTGTAGCCGTAGTGCCTCTCGACTCTTATTATAATGATACAACAGATTTGACAGACGAGGAGCGTAAGGCTATCAACTTCGATCATCCTGATGCTTTCGACTGGAAACTTCTCATCAAGCAGATCAATGAGTTGCGTGAGGGTAAGGCTATAGAGCAGCCAACCTATTCATATATCTTGAGCAACCGTCTCCCTGAAACAGTTCATGTAGAACCAAAGCCTGTAATCATTATCGAGGGAATTATGACATTGATCAACCGCAAGTTGCGTGATATCATGGACTTGAAGATATTTGTTGACTGTGATAATGATGAGCGATTGATTCGTAATATTCAGCGTGATACTATCGATAGAGGAAGAACTGTTAGTATGGTAGTAGATCGTTATCTGCAGGTGCTGAAGCCAATGCATGAGCAGTTTATTGAGCCAACAAAGCGTTATGCCGACATTATTATCCCTCAGGGCGGTGAGAATGTGAAGGGTATCTCTATGTTGACAAAATACATCGAGGGATTGGTGAACGTATAAATCACCATCAAGCCAAAGGTGAGGATCGTTTCATTTGAAATGGAAAAAAGAAAGTCCTGTTCTTTATCGAAAGAACAGGACTATATTATTTCTTTGATTTGGATAATTCATAAAGTTTTGATATCCTGCATTTCTCTCCCTCGAGAAGAGAGCAAAGAAGAGGGTGTGCCACATGCAAGGTTTATTTGCTAATTAATATTAACGTGAGTTCGACGAAATATAACTCCATGAAATTTGGTGATTAGCGAATACGGTTGAAATAGCCAACGTAAATGTACGGTTTAGAGGTCGTAAACCGTCGGTTTAGACCACCTA
>CAJOPE010000162.1 GCA_905236815.1 uncultured Prevotella sp.
GATTTTCAGTGTGGACCAGCCTGGGCTTGAACCAGGGACCTCCAGATTATGAGTCTGTTGCTCTAACCAACTGAGCTACAAGTCCGTTGAAATGGCTCTTTCGCCAATTCCGACTGCAAAGATACTGCTTTCATCGCAGACTTCCAAATTTTTCTTGCAAAATCTTTTGCGAAGGAAGTTCGATTTTCCGTTAAATAGTATTGATTTATGGATATTTACATCGTTTTTTTTGTTAACTTTGCACGAAATCTCATTTTAACTGTATGATAGATAACAAAACTTTGAAAGATATTAATCTTGATGGTCTCAACGACGAGCAGGTTGTTGAGAACCGTTCCAAGTATGGCAAGAATATTCTCACGCCTCCTCGCAAGACATCGCTTTGGAAGCTTTATCTTGATAAATATCGTGATCCTATCATACAGATTCTGTTGGTGGCGGCAGGCGTTTCGCTGGTGCTTGCCTTTATCGAGAAGGATTTCGCAGAAACCATCGGTATTTTCATCGCAATTTTCCTAGCTACTACTATCGGCTTCTATTTCGAGCGGGATGCTGCCAAACGCTTTGGCGTGCTTACTGCTATGAATGAGGATCAGTTGGTGAAAGTGAAGCGAAACGGAAAGGTTATTGAGATTCCTCGTCTCGAGGTGGTGGTTGGCGACATTGTCTTGATAGAGACGGGTGATGAGGTACCTGCTGATGGATTGCTGGTTACTTCGGTAGATTTGCAAATCGATGAATCCTCGCTTACAGGCGAACCTGTTGCCTCAAAGCATTTGCTGGATGCTTCTGTTGCCGAAGAGACAGATAAGGAATCCACCTATCCTGCCAATATGGTGCTTCGCTCGACTATGGTAATGGCGGGTAGAGGTGAGTTCGTTGTTGAGGCGATTGGCGATCATACCGAAATTGGTAAGGTGGCTCAGAAATCTACAGAGTCTACCAATGTAAAGACTCCACTGAATATGCAACTTGATAAACTCGCTTCCCTGATTTCAAAAATCGGAACAGGTGTTGCTGTTGCTGCTTTTGCTATCTTCCTGTTGCAGGATATTCTCACTAATCCTTCGTGGAGAGGGGTCGATTACTTCTATATGGCCCATCGTGTATTGCTTTATTTCATGATGGCTGTAACGGTTATTGTAATGGCTGTACCAGAGGGATTGCCAATGGCTGTAACCTTGGCCTTGGCGCTCAATATGCGAAGAATGCTGAAGTCGAACAATCTCGTGAGAAAACTGCATGCCTGCGAGACGATGGGAGCAGTAAATGTGATTTGTACCGATAAGACGGGAACGCTCACCCAGAATCGAATGACAGTTCAGGAATTCAAGCTCTATCCTTCTAATTCAACTTCTGAAAAGGATGAACAGCTTCTTGCGCTTGCAATAGCTGCTAACACTACTGCCGAACTCGATGGAGATAAGGGGATAGGAAACCCAACAGAGGCAGCCTTGCTGCTTTGGACAAAGGCAAAAGGCTATGACTATCGAAAACTCCGTGAAGAGGTGAAGGTGCTTGAGCAGATGCCTTTCTCTACTGAAAAGAAATATATGTCGACCACCATTGAACTCGATGGTAAAGAATATACCTTTGCAAAGGGCGCTCCAGAGATTATCTTGGAAAAGTGCGAGCTTTCAGAAGAAACCAGAGAGCAGATTGCTGCTCAATTACTGGCATATCAGCAGAAGGCAATGCGAACCCTCGCCTTTGAGGTAAATGGACAGCTACAGGCTATCGCTGCTATCTCCGATCCAGTTCGTGAGGATGTTCCTGCTGCCGTAAAGCAATGTCAGGATGCGGGCATCGAGGTGAAGATTGTTACGGGTGATACTTCGGCCACCGCTATAGAGATAGGCAAGCAGATTGGTGTTATCAATGAAAATGCTTCGGATGAAGAGCTAAATAAATCAATTATCACTGGTCCGGAATGGGCTGCCTTGTCGGATGAAGAGGCTCTGCATAGAGCCGAGGATATCATTGTGATGTCGAGAGCTCGTCCAACCGACAAACAGCGATTGGTGGAAATGCTTCAGAAACGAAGCAAAGTGGTAGCTGTAACAGGTGATGGAACCAACGATGCACCAGCCTTGCACTATGCCCATGTAGGTTTGTCGCTAGGATCGGGCACCAGTGTGGCTAAGGAGGCTTCGGATATGACCTTGCTCGACGACAGCTTCGGCTCTATCGCCAATGCCGTTATGTGGGGACGTTCTCTCTATAAGAACATACAGCGATTCCTCTTCTTCCAGCTGGTGGTGAATCTCACCGCCCTTCTGCTGGTGTTGGGAGGCTCCTTTATCGGAACGGAAATGCCACTTACGGTAACTCAGATATTATGGGTGAACCTCATTATGGACACCTTTGCGGCTATGGCATTAGCATCACTTCCTCCTTCGAGAGAGGTGATGAAGGATAGTCCTAGAAATCCAAAGGACTTTATCATCTCAAAGCCGATGGCACGTGGAATCCTTTCCTGGGGCTTATGTTTCTTCGTGCTGATGATGGGCTTGCTCATCTATTGCGAGCGTAGAGGACTGGGAGGTGTGGATATTCACGAGCTAACCATCTTCTTCACGATATTCGTGATGCTTCAGTTCTGGAATCTCTTTAACGCAAAGTGCTTCGGAAGTGTTCATTCTGCTTTCCGTCGCTTTTATGCCGATAAAGGTTTGGCATTGGTTTTGGTGATAATATTCGTAGGACAATGGATCATCGTTACCTTTGGTGGCGAAATGTTCCGTACAGTTCCTCTTTCTCTGGAGGAATGGATATACATCATTTTGGGCACATCACCAGTGTTATGGTGGGGTGAACTCATACGATGGATACAGAGAACACGTAATAAATAGTAGAATAAACAGCTATAATGGAAATAAAGAATATAATCTTCGATTTGGGGGATGTGCTGGTAGGACTTGATATGCCTCGATGTGTTGAGGCTTTTGAGAAGATTGGTGCCAAGAAGGCAGCAGAATTCATTAAGGATGGCAGAACGCAAGACCTCTTCTATGAGGCTGAAATCGGAGAGATCAGTCAGTGGGAGTTTTGCGAAGGCATCCGACAGCTATCGGGTTGTGAGGCTCGCAACGAGGATATCATCTGGGCTTGGAATCAGCTTCTCGTCTCGATTCCCGAAAAGAAAAAGCAACAGCTTATAGAATTGAAGCGTAAGGGGTTCCGACTTTTTCTGCTCAGTAATACCAACTATATCCACTGGCAGTATTGTGCCGAGGAACTCTTTCCCTATAAACATTATATTGCCGAGGATTTCTTCGAGCATATCTATCTAAGCTTTGAAATGCATAAGGCGAAACCAAACACCAATATATTCACTCAGGTGCTGGCTGATGCAGGCATAGAGCCAGAGGAAACGCTTTTCATTGACGATAATAAAGATAATTGTGAGGCTGCCGAGAAATTAGGCATTATCACTTTTCAAAATACAGAACCCGATTTGTGGTTGCAAATCTTTAATAATGATTGATTTGGAAAATGAATACAATTCATTTAGATAATACGGCAGGATGTGAGGTGAAACCTTGTGTGGCAACCATCGGCTTTTTCGATGGAGTACACAGAGGTCATCAGTTCCTTATAAAACGTCTGAGGGAAGAAGCCAATGCAGATGGATTGGAATCTACCGTTATTACTTTCGACCAGCACCCTAGAAGAGTGCTGCAGAGCGATTTCCAACCTCAGATGCTGAGTACACTCGACAGTAAGTTGCTTTTGCTTTCGAAGACAGAAGTAGATAATACAGTGGTGTTGCATTTTGATGAGGCTATGGCATCTCTGTCGGCCCGTGAGTTTATGGAGAAGATTCTCAAGGGGAAGCTCAATGTCCGTAAGCTCTTTATCGGCTATGATCACCGTTTTGGCCATAATCGTGCTGAAGGTTTTGACGATTATGTACGCTATGGCAAGGAGTTGGGAATTGAGGTGATAAAGAATCAGGCCTTTGAGATTGAAGGCGTAAATGTTTCTTCTTCGGTTATCCGAACTTTCCTTTCTGCCGGCGAGATTGAGATGGCAAACAAATGTCTTGGCTATCCTTATACAATAGTGGGAAAGGTGGTTCCTGGATATCAGAATGGCCGTAAATTGGGCTTTCCTACAGCCAACCTTGACACTCACGATTTCGGCCAACTTATACCTGCCAATGGTGTATATGCTGTTAAGGCCAGATTGGAGAATTCGATGTCCAACTTGCAGGCGATGATGAATATAGGTATCCGTCCAACCTTTGATGGAGAGGAAAGAAGTCTGGAGACACATATCCTTAATTTCGATGAGGATATCTATGACAAACTTTTGCTTGTTAGTTTTACTCACCGCATTCGTGAGGAGAAGAAGTTCTCTAGTCCGGAAGCCCTTGCAGAGCAGTTGGAGAAAGATCGCCAGATGGTAATAGAACAAATGAAAAAGGAATTTGACTATGAATAAATCGATTATTGGAAATATACTGGATATCGTCCTTTTTGTAATTGCCTTCGTGGTGATTCAGTTTGTTATACTTAATATTTGTGCCTTTATTTGGGCAGCAAGTAATGGGTTGGATCATACTGCTGTTATACAGGGAATACCAAAGGGTGAATATGGAGCATTGACAGCTGTTGCTAATGTTTTTAGCAGTTTGATAACAGTTGTGGTCTTTGCGAAGTTGAAGTGGACTCCTGTAAAGCGTCAATATCTTGCGTCTAAGCCTTGGTTTACGCTTGTGTGGGTAATTCTTCTAACCATTGGATTAATTCTTCCTCTGCAATGGATTTATGAGCAGATGGAGATTACTTTGTCGAAAGACTATGAGGCCCTTTTCAGCAGTTTATTCAAGGAGCCTTGGGGATATGTAGCGGTTGGAGTACTTGCTCCTGTTGCCGAGGAATTTGTTTTTAGAGGAGCAATACTTCGCACACTATTAGGGATGATGGACCGCAAGTTGCATTGGGTGGCAATCGCTATTTCGGCCTTGCTTTTTGCTGTAATTCACGGAAATCTGGCTCAGGGCGTGAATGCCTTCGCATTGGGCTGCCTCATAGGCTGGATGTATTATCGAACCAATAGCTTGATTCCTGGAATTGTGTTGCATTGGACAAACAATACTGTGGCTTATGTGCTTGCCAATCTGTTTCCACAGCTGTCGGATGGCAATTTGATTGACTTCTTCCATGGCGATGAGAAACTTATGTGGGGGGGACTCTTCTTCTCGTTGTGCATTGTTATCCCAAGTTTCTTCCAGCTCTTCATTAGATTGAAGAAAGCAGAGTAGTTACTATGTTTGCAAACGAACGCAGTTCAACTAGTCCATTGATAACAAATATCTCTGTGTGAGACTCGATGAACCTCTCCGCA
>CAJOPE010000163.1 GCA_905236815.1 uncultured Prevotella sp.
GAAAATTATTTTGAATTACAAAAAAAATCGTACCTTTGCAACAAAATAAAAAATGTAATCGAAATGAGAAAACTTATTCTAATCCTTACTTTTCTAAGTACCCTTTTTAGTACTTACGCTCAGTCAAATGCGGTCGACCAAAAAGAGGATACTACAATTAATGTAGTAGCATACTTCAGCAAGGGAGACACGATGAAATACACTTTAACCACTCAGAAATTTAAGGTGGAGAACAAAGACACAACTTGGAAAGCAAACTACGACGAAGACTTTTGCATTACTGTCCTTGATTCAACAGCTAAGGGCTACCGTATGGAACTACAATACCTAGATTTTGATTTCAGTCAAACTCCTAATTCTAAGTTTAATTTTGAAAATGAATTAACAAAGGAGTCTGCCCTAGCATCAAAAGGAATGAAAATCATTTTTAACACAGACGAATTAGGACAAGTCACAAAGATCGAGAACTGGACAAAGGTTCGAGATCAACTCTACAACATTTTCGATAAGGCAATCGACAACATCTATAGTTTTAAAACATTTACTAAAGAGCAAAGAGATTCTTTTAACAAAATACTTCCCATTGACAAGATAAAATCAATTACTCATATGTCAATTAATAGTGAAGAAGCAATCCTAAAAAGCATAGAAGAATTGGGGCTCCTTTTCTCCAACCATGGTTATTCCTTTGCAATTGGAGAAAAGAAAGAAGACAGCAAACAAGATAATATTTCACATACAATCACAACAACTGCAGGATACACTAAAATAGAAGATAAAGACAACGATACAGAAGACGATTATTTGGTGATCAATCAAAGAACCTCCACTACTTCTATTCAGAATGCAATAGCATTAGCTGGTGTGACCGACATTGTAAATCTCACTTTTGGCGATCAATATAAAGACATTATTAAAGATAATTTTAATTCTTCCCTCAAGGATTTAAAAGGAAATTTAGTTGTAAAGAAAATAGACAGCAGCGAATATTGGTACAACGGATGGGTTAAGAGCATATTAAATGCAACAGAAACAACCTTTCTAAATGAAAAAAACATAGAACTTAAAGCCATTGAATGGTCATACTATTCTTTCAAGGGTGGAGAAAACGATGGCGAAGACAGCAAAGACACGAAGAAGATGTAGCCTTAACCCAAATTCAAAATCTTATTTAGTAAAAAGCTAAATAATCAAAAAAAATAAATTTTTGCTAACTACACTTTGCAAATAAGAAATATATTAGTATCTTTGCAGTAAATTTTTTAAAACATATATACAAACTACAGAAATGGAAGAAGCATTCTTTCGCACTCATGCCTATTTAATAGAACACACGAACGCTCCCGTACGCCGTCTCTTGATGGACCAGATCGATTGGAACGCTCGTATGATAGGCGTCAAGGGAAGTCGTGGATGCGGAAAGACCACATTTCTGCTCCAATATGCCAAAGAAAAGTTCGGAGCAAACGACCGCAGTTGTTTATATGTAAATATGAACAATTTCTATTTTCAGGGACATACCATTCCTGAATTCGCAGGAGAGTTTGTCAAAGCTGGAGGTAAGGTTCTACTTATCGACCAGATTTTCAAGGAACCATATTGGGACAAACAACTGCGTGAATGCTATGACAAATATCCAAATCTCAAGATAGTATTCACGGGTTCGAGTGTAATGAGACTCAAGCAGAATCCGATTCTCAATGATGTAGTTAAGAGCTACAATCTTCGCGGATTCTCTTTCAGGGAATACATCAACCTTATGACAGGAAATAACTTCCGACCTTATACTTTGGAAGATATTATCACCAATCACGAGCATATTGCGCGTGAGATTCTGCCTAAGGTAAGTCCTATGAAATACTTCAAGGATTATATCCATCATGGATATTATCCATTCTTCCTGGAGCACAGGGATTATTCAGAAAATTTACTCAAGACAATGAATATGATGATCGAGGTGGACGTTCTTCTCATCAAGCAGATTGAGTTGAAATACCTCACCAAGATCAAAAAGTTATTCTATGAGCTTGCCCTCGAAGGCCCAAAGGCTCCAAATATCAGTAAACTTGCCGATGACATCGAAACCAGTAGGGCAACCGTAATGAACTATATTAAGTATCTTACAGATGCTCGACTCATAAATATGATTTATCCGCTAGGACAGGAATTTCCGAAAAAGCCTTCAAAGGTGATGATGCATAATTCCAATCTGATGTATGCCATCTACCCTATCAAGGCTATCAAGCAGGAACTCATGGAAACCTTCTTCGTGAATGCCTTGTGGAAAGATCATAAAGTAAATCAGGCAAGCAAAGACCAATACTATATAGTTGATGGTAAATATAGGTTCCGCATTTGCGATGCAACTGCACCTAATAAAATAAGGTATAACCCAGATACCATTTACGCAAGGTTCAACACTGAGGTTGGAAAAGATAATAAAATGCCTTTATGGCTACTGGGATTCCTATATTAATTGATATAAATAAAAACCATATACATTAACATTTTATAATCATAAAAATGGCTAAAGAAAAAAAGTTTATCACTTGTGATGGTAACACTGCTGCCGCTCATGTAAGCTACATGTTTACAGAGGTTGCTGCCATCTACCCTATTACTCCGTCTTCTCCAATGGCGGAGCATGTAGATGAATGGGCTGCTAAGGGTCGTAAGAACCTTTTCGGTCAGACAGTTACAGTTCAGGAAATGGAATCTGAAGGTGGTGCTGCAGGTGCAGTTCACGGTTCACTTCAGTCTGGTGCCCTGACATCAACTTATACTGCATCTCAGGGTCTTCTCTTGATGATCCCTAACATGTATAAGATTGCCGGTGAGTTGCTTCCATGCGTTTTCAACGTATCAGCTCGTACATTGGCTTCTCACTCTCTTTGTATCTTTGGTGACCACCAGGATGTAATGGCTTGCCGTCAGACAGGTTTCGCTATGTTCTGCTCTGGTTCTGTTCAGGAGGTTATGGACCTTTCTGCAGTTCCTCACCTTTCTACTCTTGAGAGCAAGGTACCTTTCATCAACTTCTTTGATGGTTTCCGTACTTCACACGAGTATCACAAGATCGAGGAGATGGATATGGAAGATATCCGTCCATTGGTTAAGCAGGAGTGGATCGAGGATTTCCGCAACCGTGCTCTTACTCCAGAGCGTCCTGTTACTCGTGGTACAGCTGAAAACCCAGAGACATTCTTCACACATCGTGAGGCTAGCAACAGCTACTACGATGCAATTCCTGAGATCGTAGAGAAGCATCTCGCTGAGGTTTCTAAGATCACAGGTCGTGAGTATCACTTGTTCAACTACTATGGTGCAGAGGATGCTGAGAACATCATCGTTTTGATGGGTTCTGCAACTGAGCCAGCTCGTGAGGCAATCGATTACCTCGTAAAGCAGGGCAAGAAGGTTGGTATGGTAGCTGTTCACCTCTATCGTCCATTCTCTGTTGAGGCTATCCGCAAGGCTATCCCAGCTACAGTTAAGCGCATCGCTGTTCTTGACCGTACTAAGGAGCCAGGTGCAGAGGGCGAGCCATTGTACCTTGATGTTAAGAGCGCACTCTACGAGGATCCTCGCAAGCCTCTTATCGTTGGTGGTCGCTATGGTTTGGGTTCTAACGATACAACTCCTTCTAAGATCGTTGCTGTATTCAAGAACCTCGAATTGCCAGAGCCAAAGAATCACTTCACTGTAGGTATCGTTGATGATGTTACCTTCACTTCTCTTCCAGAGGAGGAGGAAATCCCAATGGGTGGTGACTCACTCTTCGAGGCTAAGTTCTTCGGTCTCGGTTCTGATGGTACTGTAGGTGCTAACAAGAACTCTGTTCAGATTATTGGTAACAATACAAATAAGTATTGCCAGGCATACTTCTCTTATGACTCTAAGAAGTCAGGTGGTTTCACATGTTCTCACCTCCGTTTCGGTGATGAGCCAATCCACTCAGCATACTTGGTAAATACTCCAAACTTCGTAGCTTGCCACGTTCAGGCTTATCTCCACATGTATGATGTAACTCGTGGTCTTCGTGACAACGGTACATTCCTCTTGAATACTATCTTCGAGGGTGAGGAGTTGATTAACTTCATCCCTAACAACGTTAAGAAGTATTGGGCTAAGCACAACATCAAGGTTTACTACATCAACGCTAGCAAGATCGGTCAGGAAATTGGTCTCGGTAACCGTACCAACACCATCCTTCAGTCAGCATTCTTCCGCATCACAGGCGTTATCCCTGCAGACCTCGCAGTAGAGCAGATGAAGAAGTTCATCGTTAAGTCTTACGGCAAGAAGGGTGAGGATATCGTTAACATGAACTACGCAGCTGTAGATCGTGGTGGTGAGTACAAGGAGCTTGCTGTTGACGCAGCTTGGGCTAACCTCCCTGAGGATGAGAAGAAGGTAGACGACGCACCTGATTTCGTTAAGGAGCTCGTTCGTCCTATGAACGCACAGGCAGGTGACCTCTTGAAGGTTTCTGACTTCGTTAAGCACAACACAGTTGATGGTACTTGGATGAACGGTACTGCAGCATACGAGAAGCGTGGTGTTGAGACATTCGTTCCTGTATGGAATGTAGAGAACTGTATCCAGTGTAACAAGTGTGCATTCGTTTGTCCTCACGCTGCAGTTCGTCCATTCGTTCTCGATGAGAAGGAGGCTGCTGGCTTCACAGCACCTACACAGGATATCCTCGCTCCAAAGGCACTCAAGGGTATGAAGTTCCGTATGGAGGTTTCAGTACTCGACTGTCTTGGTTGTGGTAACTGTGCTGATGTCTGCCCAGGTAAGAAGGGTGAGAAGGCATTGAAGATGGTTCCATTCAACGTAGACTCTGAGGAGATGATCCAGGAGGCTAAGAACTGGGAATACCTCGTTAAGAATGTAGCTTCTAAGCAGGATCTCGTTGACATCAAGCAGAGCCCTAAGAACTCTCAGTTCGCTCAGCCATTGTTCGAGTTCTCTGGTGCTTGC
>CAJOPE010000164.1 GCA_905236815.1 uncultured Prevotella sp.
ATGTTAAAAAAGCTAACTCAATGGTTTAGGTGGTCTAAACCGACGGTTTACGACCTCTAAACCGTGCATTTACGTTGGCTATTTCAATAGTATTCGTTCATTGTGGAGTAATAAAAAAAATCAAAGAAATATTTCTTCCTTCATATCAATCGTAACTTGTTGTTTGATAGTGAGTTGTTATGAAGGTAAATTTTTGGGTTGATTTTTGTTTTGAGCTTTTGTGTTATTTGTAATGTCTTTAAAAGTTTGCAGTTGTTCATGTGACAAATTGGGATTGCGTTGAACCTTCTAAATCTCAAAAAATGGTTTGTGGAAATTTTACCTTCATAACAACTCGTTGTTATACAGATAATTGCGATTGATATGAAGGAAGAAATATTTTTTTATAAAAATATTTTTTGTGGTTTTAGTGTTATTAAATTGTAGTGGCTTGAATTTGTTAAAAAAGCTAACTAGCCTGTTTAGGCATCCTAAGTATGCCATTTAGCGCTTCTAAATGCCATACTTAGAAATATAAGAAGTATGGTGGATTATACTCTATGAATTATCCAGATTAGATGAACTTCATAAGGTATTGAAATAATTTCAATCACAGACTTATTTGTATTTGATTAAAAATCTGCCTAGAGGCAGATGTCTACATTATAGCTCTGATAGGTCCATATCAAGGAATGTCTCAACAGGAATACCATTCATTCCCACGATGATGGAGGCATCAGGATGAAATCTCTCCTGGAATTCATGTAAACCTTTCGTATCATGTTCGCCATTGCTTTTTACCTCAATAGCAATTAGCTTGTTCCTTTTCCGTAAAACAAAATCAACCTCATTATTACCATCTCTCCAATAAGTAAGTTCGTATTTATGTACGAAACTCTCATTTATCAGATGACAACCGACTGCTGATTCATATATTCTACCCCAAAGCTTTCGGTCAGAGATTGCCTGATTGAAATCTGAACTTAGAAATTTATTCTTTAGGGCATTGTTGAATACTTGATATTTTGGAATGCTCGCCCTTCTTCGCGATAGATCATTAGCATATTTTTGAAGTCCTGTCACCAGTCCACTTTGCGATAATAAGGATAGGTAGGACGATAATGTGGTGGTATTACCCGCATCTTGTAATTGTCCTAACATTTTTGTTAGTGATAGAATCTCTCCCGAATAAGCAGAACTTAGTTCGAAGGTTTGCTTTAGCAAGGCTGGTTTAGAAACTATGGTGTTTTGTAAAATATCCTTATTTATGGTTGCATCAATAATCGAGGAACTTATATAATCATACCATCTTTCTTCATCTTTAATGAGATTGGCTGCTCCTGGATAACCTCCATAGTATATATATTGCTCTATAGACATATTGAAGGCTTCTTTCATTTCATTATAGCTCCAATGTCCAAGACGGATTTCTTCATATCTTCCTTGCATAGAATCTGATAGTCCTTTTTCAAGAAGTACACGTGAGGAGCCTAAAAGTAATACTTTTATATTGATATCATTATAGCTGTCATAGTCCCACTCGCGTTTTACTCTTTCACTCCAGTTGTTGATTTTCTGAATCTCATCGATTACCAATATCATTTCTGATAAGTGTTGTGTTTTCTGTAGGAGTCTTACTTGATTCCAGCAATCACTGATCCAATTACTTTGTGTTGCTGGTATGTCATCAGCTAGAAACAACTGATACGGGATAGCTATTTCTTGTAGCACTTGTTTGACAAGTGTTGACTTTCCTACTTGGCGAGGTCCCATTAAGACTTGGATAAATTTTCTAGGCTCGCTTAGTCTTGTGATTATTTTTTTGAATTGCTTCCTTTTATACATGTTGTTTTATTTTTTTTGAGGGGTAATGAATATTATTTCTCAATATTTTTGGTATAATTACCAGTTGACTGAGTAAAATTACTCAATCCACTGAGTAAAATTACTCAATGTTTGGGCAAATATAATCAAAATACTATTATTCAGCAAGAATTTTAATAGAATATTATGTGCTTTATCCTAAAAAAGATAGTTCTTCAGGATAAAACTATTCACCCCTAATCTGTTGTCTGATACTAACTTAGCTCAAAAGGTGAATAGTTTTAGAAAGGTTGTTTTGTATTCTTGTGGCATACGCTCTCTCTTATCTCTCCCACGAGTGGGCGAGAAAATTTTTAAATTTAGTGTGAGGTTTTAAACGGAAGTTTATGCTAAAGGCACAAAAAATGCCCTTAACTTTCTTTTATTTCCCCAAAAATCAGTACTTTTGTAGATGCTAGATATATATCTACACCAAGAACAAACATAAAAATTAGTACTAATGAAAACCAATTCTAAGTTCTTGAAGCTTGCATTACCACTTTTACTGGGAGTGCTTGTCTTTCTCTTTTGGGACTTACTACATCCTGAGGTATTGAATTATCACGAGCAGAATCAGTTGTTTCTGTTCTCTTGGGATTATTTTCTTCAAAGAATCTCTGTGCCTGGTGGTCTGGCTGACTGGCTGAGCGAATTCTGTGTGCAGTTCTATTATTATTCCTGGGCTGGTGCCCTTGTGTTGGCTTTGCTTTTCATTGCCTTGCAGCAGTTGGTGTTGCTTCAGTTCAATAATCGTTCCTCAATGCTCTCGCAGATGGCTTCACTGCTGCCTTCTGTGCTTATGATCTGGCACATGGGTGATATCGAGGTGTTGCTCTCTTATATGCTGGCTATGCTTCTGGTGCTTGCAGCTAGTGCCTTGATGCGGAAATGCCGTTTCTGGTGGGCTGATATCCCAATGGTGCTAGTACTTTACTGGCTTGCTGGACCAATGGCTTGGGTGTATGCTGGCTTACAGCTTGTGAGGGGTGGATGGAAACAACTCATTTCGATGGGTGTCTTACTTGCAACTCAGGTGCTTGTATATCATTTCCTATTAGATCAGAATACCTTGACCGAGGTGATGTTGGGCATCAACTATTATCGTGTTCCCGATACTTGGACAGGTATGCAGGTGATGCAGCCAATCTTCATTGTTTTGCTTCCTTTGCTTTTCGAGAACAAGGTGGTGATAAAATGGAAAGATACTTCGATAGGCACCGCCGTTGGATTGGTGGCTTGCGTGCTCGGCTATTTGGCTATTGATACAGGTTATGATAAGGATATTTGCGAACTTCTCACCCAGGATATGCTTGTTCGACAGGAGCGTTGGGATGATGTCATCGAACGTGCTGAGAAACATCAGGTGCAGAATCCAATGAGCAGCAATTACGTGAATCTCTCTTTGGCGATGAAGCGTCAGTTGGCCGATCGTATGTTCGATTTCTATCAGAGTGGCGATGATGCGCTCATCATGCCTGCTATCCGCGACAATGTGAGCAATATTGGTACTGCCGAGGCTTTCTATCATCTAAGTATGACCAATTCCTGTCTTCGCTATTTCTCCGATTTGCAGGAATCTATCCTCAATTTCCGTAAGAGTGGCCGATTTACTAAGCGCATTGCCGAGTGCTATATTGTGAATGGAAACTATCCAATAGCCCGTAAGCAGTTGGCTTTGCTCAAGCAGAGTTTATTCTATCGTTCATGGGCAGAGGAAGCTGAGGCTTGTCTGAGTAAGGAAGCGCTGGTGAATGCTAACCCTGATTGGGGACGCATGAGAAGGTTCCATTTCAAGAATGAATTCCTTTATAGTTATCCTGAGGTAGACAAGATGCTTGGACAACTCTTTGCTGACAATATCGACAACAAGATGGCACTCGACTATTTTATGGGAGACATGCTGCTGAAGGGGAATCCGCAGGGCTTTATGGGCTATATGCGATGGGTGCAGCAATATGGTGGCTATCAGATGATGCCTGCCGGCTATCAGGATGCTATCAATGCTATCCAGGCTCGTGGTGAACTTCCGGGTTCTGCTTATGCCAGCTTTGTGAAGAGAATGATGAGCAGAGGAAGTAATTAATTAGTAATTAGAAATTAGTAATTGTGACATGCTTTATAATTATAATTTGCTAATAAAATTATGAATTGAGAATTATGAATTATATAAAACCTATATATATATTGTTGGCTGTATTGCTTGCTTTTGCATCTTGTAGCGATACGCCAGTGAATGTAACTAAGGTGGATAAGTTGCCTGCCATTTATCCTGACTATATGGGAGTGACTATTCCGGTGGATATTGCTCCTCTCAACTTCAATGTAACTGGTGATGTTGAGGCGGTGGATGTTGTTGCCAAGGGTTCGAAAGGGGGAGAGGTTCATGCCAATGGGGGATGGGCTGACTTTGATGTGGATGAGTGGCATCAGCTCACTCAGCAGAATCAGGGAGGTGAGATTGCTGTTACGGTCTGCACAAAGCAAAATGGCCAATGGGAGCAGTATCGTGACTTCAAGATATATGTAAGCAAGTATCGCTTGGATGACTGGGGCTTGACTTACCGCCGTATCCCACCTGGCTATGAGGTAGGAGGTAATATGGGAATCTATCAGCGTGATCTAAGTAATTTCGATGAAAGTGCCATTGTGAAGGAGAGTGCTGTTCCAGGAAACTGTATGAATTGTCATACGGCCAATCGTACTGATCCTAAGGATCTTACCATGCAGATGAGAAGTGCTGAACATGGTGGTACTCTTGTTATGAAGAATGGTGAGCAGAAATGGATTAATACCAAGACTGATTCCACTCATGCTGCAGGTAGCTATGCTTATTGGCATCCTGCAGGAAGATATGTGGCTTATTCTACCAATGAAGTTCATCAGAGTTTCTTCGTTGGTAAGAAGCAGCCTATTGAGGTATATCATAATTTCAGCAATGTAGTGGTATTGGATACAAAAAGCAATGAACTCATTTGCGATCCTCGTCTGGTAACCACCGACTGGCTGGAGATTTTCCCTGCTTTCTCGGCAGATGGAAAGACACTCTATTACAGCAGTTCGAAAGCAAATATGGTGCCTCGTGACTATCTGAAGGTAAAGTGTTCGCTGGTGGCATTGCCATTTGATGCTGCTACGGGTAAGTTTGGCGCTCAGGCAGATACTCTGTTGAATGGTCCTAAAACCAATATGAGTTATGTGTTGGCTCGTCCATCCTATGATGGTAAGTGGCTGATGTATACCCGTTGCAGTCGAAGCAATTTCCCTATTGCACAGCCAGATGCAGATTTGTGGATGATGGATTTGAAAACCCGCAAGACCTGGCCGTTGACTACAGCCAATAGCCGACATACAGAGAGCTATCACAACTGGTCGAGCAACAGCCGCTGGTTCGTGTTCTCAAGTAAGCGTGGGGATAAGATGTACACTCGTCTCTATCTTTCTTGTATCGACGATAACGGTAAGGCAACTAAGCCATTCCTTCTTCCTCAGAAGAATCCTTGGGAGTACTATCATACTCTCTTTGATGCCTATAACACTCCGGATTTCACCAAGGTGAAAGTAAAATTCGATGCTCATGAAACCTATCGCCAGCTTTATGGACAGGAGAAAAGGGAGCAGGTGAAGATTAGATAATAAAGTGATACTAGAAATGAAACCTAAAGAGCTATGAAGAAATTATTACTGTATGGATTGTTGGCAATGATGCCACTAACCTTTTTTAGCTGCAAAAAAACATCAGATAAACCCATGTGCCAAATTAATGGAACAATTGATGCACAATGGAATGGAAAGAAGATATTCCTTGTGCCTGTCTTTGGACCAAGTGATGCTTCTCATGTGGACTCTGTGGTAATTGAGGATGGAAAGTTTGAATTCTCCAAGGATTCTGTAGGCATGTATGATATCCGAATGGCTTGGAAGTTCCAGTCTCAGCTTCAGGATTTGCTTGTAATAACAGAACCTGGTAAACTTCAAGTGAATATAGCTGCCAATAGTAGTGCGAAAGGAACACCTCAAAATGAAATCTTATAAATAGCAAAGTCTAGAACTAGCAAAACCAATAAAAAAAGGAGCATTGAAAGATTTCTTTAATCGGATGTTTCCTACACAAATAAATTAATTACAATGAAAAAGATTTTAAGATTAATCAGTTTATTTTTGCTAATAACTGTTAGCAGCTATGGTCAGCATGAGGAGAAATTTACAATTCAGCCGAAAATAGGGTTGGACTATTCAAAATTAGCGACCAAAGGTGATAGAGATAATTATTTTTCTGCTCATTTAATGGGGGGAGTTGAAGGTCAATATGATTTTACTGATCGAATGGGACTTGCCTTAGGAGTGCTTTATGCCGATAATACTTATGATTATAAAGATTATGCCAAAAAAGAATTAGTTTTTCTACAAATTCCGATTACGTTAAATATTTATTTAGCACCTGGTTTTAGTCTAAAGTTTGGCCCTCAATTTGGTTATCTGTTAAAGGCTAAAGAAAATAAAACTCCGACTTGTCATCAGGAATTTGTAAATGGAACATGGAGAAATTCTAGAGCAGGAAAAGAGATGTATAGTATATATGATGATAGCAATAAATTCAACATTTCTGCCAATTTTGGCCTTTCCTATGAATGGAAAAATATAGTATTGGATGGTCGATTTGTTTATACTTTTTCTCATTTGGAAAAATATTCAACGGCAAGTGAACAGTATTTGGGGGTAAATCTAACCCTTGGCTATCGTTTTGAACTATAGAATATAATCTGCTTATGAAAAATACAATTGCTAAATATTGGAAACTGCTGCTCTCGTTGCTTTTTGCAATAGCAGTTTTCCTGTTTTGGATGCATCCTTATGCTTTTGTTCTAAGCTATCAGGAGCAATACCAACTGTTTCTCTTTGATGAGAACTATTTCCTGGAGCGAATGAGTTTGCCTGGAGGCTTCGTAGATTATTTGGCGGAATTCCTCACCCAGTTCTATTTCTTATATGTAGTGGGTGCAGCAATTCTGGCAATTCTCTTCTTGCTGTTTCAAAGAGCAACTTGGCAATTATTTCATAAGTTTGGTGCTAAGGAGGAAAGTTATCCACTAAGTTTTATCCCTGCTATCCTGCTTTGGTTTTATATGGGCGATGAGAATGTGATGCTAAGTTTCCTTCTTTCGCTTATCCTTGCGGAATATTTCGCGATGCTTTATATTGCAATTGCCGATGCCTGTAAGGGATGGATTGGCAAGACAACCTGTGTAATTGTGGGTTTGCCATTGCTTTATTGGCTGATAGGTGCAAATGTGGAAGTTGTTGCTGCTTTGATTCTGCTTTATGAACTGAAGAGTAAAAAGCACCCTATTGTTGGATTAGCTGCTCCACTTGTAGTGGTAGCTGTAGTTTTGATTGGAGCTCAGTTTCAGCAATATCCGCTTTATCGATTGTTTGGCGGAATAAACTATTATCGCTATCCTGCCTATGTTCCTTATATGCAGATAGGTGTAATGGCAGTCGCTTCTATATTGCCTTTGATTATTTCTATGTTGCCGGATACTAAGAATAAATTCATCGTTCCTTGTGAGGTTTTGTTCTTGACTGTGGGTGGATTCTTCTTTGTCAAGGCAGGTTTCGATCCATTGAAATATGATATCATAGAATATGATGCTCTGGTGAGAAGTAATTCCTGGGATAAAATTATTGAGAAGGCTGAGAAGAATCAACCGCAAACGCCTCTGGAGGTGAGCTGTGTGAACCTTGCTCTCAGTCAGAAAGGACAGTTGTGTGATCGCATTTTCGAATTCTATCAGAATGGTGGTGAGGGATTGTTCCCAACTTTCACGCGTGATATGGTATCGCCTGTTTCTACTGCCGAGGTATTCTTTAATCTGGGAATGGTAAATGATGCCGAACGCTATATGTTCGAGGCACAGGAGGCTATTCCGAATTTCAGAAAGAGTGGACGATTGACCATGCGCATTATTCAGTGTGAAATAGTGAATGGTCAGTATGCTGTAGCGAGAAAGTATCTGAAGAAACTTCAAAAGTCGCTCTTCTATCGCAAATGGGCGGAAGAACAGATGAATTATATCAATCAGCCAAAGTTGATAGCTTCTGATCCCCTTTATGCAAAGTTGAGAAAGTATCGCTATACCAAAGATATTCTATTCAGCGATCGGGAGATGGATCAGATTCTGGGTCTGCTCTTTATCCATTGTAATGAGAATCGCAATGCCTTTGAGTATTTGATGGCTTATGAGATGTTGCAGCGTGATATGGAGAAGTTCATGAAGTATTATCCAATAGGAAAGTTTGCTGGCTATACCGACCATATACCTTATGCTTTGCAGCAGGCATTGCTCTATAGTTGGACACAAACCCATAACAGTTTGCAGGGGATGCCTTGGAGTATTGATAGCCAATGGGCTAACAATATGGTGACCTTCATTCAGACCTATATGAGAAACAAGGAGGATGAAACTTTGAAAACAGGACCACTGTCGAAAACATTCTGGAGCTATATGCTTATCAATAAAGATTCGGGAAAGAAGACAGGTCGTTCAATGAAGCAAATTTACTAAATGATAGGTGTATGAAAAAAATATATTATGCTATATGTGGATTGTTGCTTTTGGCATCGTGTACTTCTCTTCCTGAGAATGTAACCAAGGTGAATCAGCAACCAAAGATATTTCCTGATTATGCGGGAGTGGCTATTCCTGCAGAGATTGCACCTATGAATTTTGATTATTCGGGTGGAAATTATGATTGCCTCGACTTGGTGGTCAAGGGCTCTAAAGGTGGAGAAATCCATCTGAATGGGGATGCTGTTGATTTCGATGTGGATGAATGGCACGAACTTACTGCTAAGAATAAAGGGGGAAAACTCACCTTTACCTTGTCGGTTGAGGCCGATGGACAATGGACACAGTACAAGGACTTTGAGATGAAGGTGAGTGATTTCGCCCTGGACGAGTGGGGACTTACTTATCGAAGAATTGCTCCAGGCTATGAAGTGTATGGAAAACTAGGAATCTATCAGAGAGATCTTTCTAATTTTGATGAGTTTGCTATCTTGGAGAATACACAGGCACCAGGTGCTTGTCTGAACTGTCATACCTCCAATCGTACCAATCCTAATCAGTTTACATTCCACGTTCGTGGTGAGCATGGCGCAACGTTGATACAGCAGAATGGTAAACGTGAATGGCTGAAGGCAAAGAATGATTCACTGAAGGGTTCCATGGTATATCCTTATTGGCATCCTAGTGGAAATTATGTTGCTTATTCAACGAATACAACGCATCAGAGTTTCCATGCAGTTAAGGATGAACGTATTGAGGTTTTCGATCAGGCATCAGATGTTTTTGTCTATCAGCCTGCTACTCATGAGCTGTTGCTTGATACCTTGTTGATGACGAAAGATCATTATGAAACCTATCCTGTATTCTCTCCAGATGGAAAGACCTTGTATTTCTGTTCTTCTACAGCAGAGCCTATCCCTGAGGGATATAAGAATATCAAATACAATATCTGCAAGATTGCATTTGATCCAACTACAGGAAAGTATGGAAATAAGGTGGATACAATATTCAATGCAAGAGCATTGGGAAAAAGTGCCACCCATCCTCGTCCTTCGTATGATGGCCGATATATTATGTTTACGATGGCTGATTATGGCTGTTTTCCTATCTGGCATAGGGAGGCAGATAACTGGCTGTTGGATTTAAAGACTGGTGAGGCGAAGCCTATGACGGTAGCAAATAGCAAGAATACGGATAGCTGGCATAACTGGAGTAGCAATTCCCACTGGTTTGTATTTACTTCGCGCAGGGGAAATGGCTTGCATACTCGCTTGTATATCGCTTCTATTGATGAAAAGGGAAATATAAGCAAGCCTTTCCTGCTTCCTCAGAGGAATCCCCAAGCATACTATGAAGATCTATTGGATTCCTATAACACTCCAGATTTCACTAGTAAGAAGGTGGAATTTGATAATCGGGCTGCAGGAAATGAAATAATGAGTGATAAGAGAATAGAAACGAAAGTGAAATAGGGGGAGTATTAATTTGAATTAAAGGTTCACAAGTTTGTAGTGTTCAAACTTGTGAATCTTTCTTTTTTTTCTTATTTTTGCATCAAATAAGGAAGAAAATGGATTATAATCAAAGAGCTACAGAATTTGCGGTTTTCTGTATAGAGAATACTGCAATACGTTTAAATAAGAGTGGTAAGGAAGTTTTTACTGCTCTTAAGCAAGTTGATGGTATTCGTAATTTTCTTTATCCTAGTTTTGAAATGCTTCATACGCAAAGCAAGGAGTATATAGTGGATGAGGTGTTGGCTTATTTAAACGAAAAGAACCCTAGGTTCTTAGGAGGAAAAATATGATAGTGTATCACGGCTCAATATTTCGAGTTGAATCGCCATTGGTTAATATAGGTAGGCCTCTATTGGATTTTGGTCCCGGCTTTTATGTTACAGAATTAATGCAACAAGCTGTATCCTGGGGTTGTAGGCCTTTAAATGATGGAAAAAGACATTATTTGAATATTTATGATTTGGATGTAGAAGGATTAAAATCAGCAGGTGTAGGTTATTTAAAATTTCCAGAATATAGTGGTGATTGGCTTGACTTTGTTGTATCAAATAGAAAAGGTGGAAATATGTGGAAGTCTTATTCTGTTATTGAGGGAGGTATTGCAAATGATCATGTATTTAATACTGTTGAACTTTATTCTGATGAACTGATCACAAAAAATGAGGCCTTAGATAGATTAAAATATGAGAAGCCAAATCATCAGATTTGTATAAATAGGCAAGATGTTTTAGATAAATTCTTGTTTTTAGTTGAATGTAGAGATATTGATGTATATGGAAAATAATCCTTTAATTAATAAAACTATTTTGCAAATGAAGTTTGCAAGGGTAATATCTCTCTTGGCAAAAAAATTAGGAGTAAGTGAGGAAAGAGCTTTGGATGTTTTCTATAGCTCAAAGACTTATGAGTATCTAAATGATTATAGAAATGGTCTTCATAATATGAGTGATGGATATCTTGTTAATGAAGTTCTAAGTGAGTTTAGATAATAAAAAAAGAGAGCCATTTGGCTCTCTTTTTTTTATTTCAATGATTTTAGTTCGAATGGTTCGGATTTCTGCTTCATGACTCGTTCCACATCCAAGGCATTGAAGGGAACTTCGCCTTTGCTTAATTCTGGAATGTTGAAGCTCTTCAGACAGTTGTCGTAGAATTCAGGATCTTTCTGGGGAAGAACAAATGGCTTGTGGGCTTTCCCGTTCTTGTCGATGTAGCAGAAATAAGGCTTTCCGTAAAGGCCGTCATCTCGCTTGCTGGCAAATACTAACCATCGGCTGTTGCTGCTCCAACTATGATAGGTGTCGCTTTTCTTGCTGTTCACGATGCTGAGGCTATCTATCTTACCTGTGCGTAGGTTCATTAGCTGAAGGTCTGCTTCGGGATGCCAGATAGGGAAGGTTCCATAGTCGGCTACTGTATAGACGATGTATTGGCCATCGGGGCTTACTTTAGGATGACAAGTGGAATTTCCTCTTTCCCCTTCTGGAAGAGGGGCTGCTTTTACCAATGTATCTACTTTACTGCCAATATTTCCATTGTTGAAATTGATTCTTACCAGGGAATATTGCAAACCTTTCAAGTTCTTACTGTATAACCCTTTTCGGTCGGCTACACAATAATAGATATACTTGCCGTCGGGACTGAAAGTAGGGAAGGTTTCCAACTTGGTGGTGTCTGCCAGTAAAGGGCTCTTGTAGATGATGTTCTTCTCCAAATCGGCTACATAGACATCGCTTTTGGTATCATATACTTCCAATCGTTTACTTGGTTTCGCATGAAAGGCAGGAATAATCACATTGGTGGAGAATGTGATGTATCTGCCGGTTGGGTCGAAACCATAATAGACACTGCTTGACACCATACTATCAACGTCGTTTCGAGCCTTGATATCTAGTTTTCGAAGTTTACCATCCTTGTTGAGAATAGCGCCACCACCTTTTCCTCTTACATATAACATACTGAGGTTTGGATTCTGATTGCCCATTACATGGCAGTTCATACATCGATTCTCTTGAAGGTTGTAATCGCCCAACTGCTTGGTTTCAAAGTTTGTGATATTCCGTTGTTGAATCTGAAGGTTATTCCAAACCTCATAATCAGGTTCGATGAGGCGATAGGAGAGCCATGGGTCGATCGTGTCATTGGCAACACTCCATGTAAATTGCTGATAGGCTTTCCATGTATCCTCAGATTTGGCATAAACTTTCACCTGAATATCCTTGCCGGCCTGTTCGCTTAGTAACTGATGCCAATCCTCGATATCAAAAGATACCTTGTTGCTATTATCAGAATAAACCTGTTCACCATTGATCTCAACCGCCACTTCTTTGATATCCCCACGAACAAGGAAGTTGAGCGGCGCAATATTCTTAGGAATTGTGACATTGGTATAGTCAGGATAAATATCTGGCATCTGTTTCACTTCCACAGCATTCTCCAAAGAAGGAGAACAGGCGTTGAGCATCAGCAAGGCTGATGTAAGGAAAAAAATATGATGTAATAAATATAATTTTACTTTCATAGAAAATCAATATCTAAATTATCCAATAGGCTCCCTCCCTGGAGGGGAGAACGGGGAGAGAGGTCCTTATCTATTTCTTGTCAAAATAATACCAATAGGTATCAGCAAACTGGCTGCTTCCTCGTTGTTCATTATAGTTGGCAAACAACTGCATCTGCTGAGCATCTTTGATGTATTTTTCCCATTCCTCTTTAGGTGCTTTAGTTCCGGCCAAATAGATCATGAGAGCTTGCTGGTAGAGAGTTCGAATGCGGCCTGTATTGTTCTTCATGCAATAGCGGTCGTAGTCCATCTTGAAATGGGTGATATCTTTCAGCAAGAGATCGCTGCAGAGCAGATAGTCCAAGGCGATTTCGTTGTTGGGATTGCTGTCGAGCAACTGCATCATGATGAGATGGGAATTATCACTTAATCGAAGGGTATCCATTCGGTTGGTGAATTTCATCTTTTCGGCAAGATATCCTTTAGGATGATCAATGGAAGCAATTTGTTCATTTGCCCATTTCTTATAGACAAAAGTCTTTTGAAGCAATCGAAGATATTTCATGGCGGCAGCCTTGTCGCCTGATACAATATTACATTCGGCAAGCCGCTTTATCATCTTCACATTCCTGTTCTCTCTGGAGAAAACTGCCGACATGGTGGCTGCTCTTTCTGCAAAGGTCATATCGCCTAATGCAAAGTAGAGATCGTTCATCACCTTTATTATAAGAGGTGAGGTGTCTGGTCCGATCTTCTCGAAAGTTCCCAGATAAGGATTTTGCATCTTTAATAGAGATTCCGGCAATTTTCCTGTTTGTGCCTGAGAAAGATAATAGTAGAATACCATGATGTCACTCCGTTCTTCACTATTCTCAACCAGATTTATCACCTTATTATAATGCTGGAAGTTATATTCGTTGTAGGCTTTGAAATCCTTTTCGAGTAGAAAATCGGGCTTTTGAAATTTGCCTAGTCCAGGATAAGCATATAGTTTGTCATAGTCGAGCAGGTAGATTCGCTTGGAGAGCATCAACAATAATAGGGGGAATGCGATACAAGCAAATCGGGCAAACTTGGTATCTTTTCCTTTGGTGGTGAAACTGTTGACGAGAGCAAGGATTGCCAGTGCAAACACACCATAGCCAAAAAGCCAGAAGGTGAGGATGATATCGACTAATATCAGGAATGGGGAATACTTTGTTCTTGGTGAAATAAAATAGATGAATAAGCCACCTGCCAAGGCTATTAGACTACTTAGACGATAGCCAGCCTGAAAACAGAAAATAGCTTCTATTGTCATCAGGATAATGGCCAATGGAAAGGCTAGCTTTTTAAGGCCAATTTTCTCTAGATCCCTGCGGGTAAGGTCTCCAATTGTGAGAAGGGCACCTGTCAGAATGATTGGGCCTGCATAGAGATAATAATAGAATTGGGTGAAAAAGTCACCTGCCATACAAGCTAACCAGGCTGGTTTGCTAAAATAAGTTGACAGATAGTCGGTTGACCAGAGAAATAACTGGTCCTGCTCCTGGTAAAAAAAGTGATAGGGATAAAATCCACTGAAAAATATAAAGCATACTATTGCCCAAATAGCAATAATGCCGTACCAAAAATATTTCTTGATTAGGTTCTTCATTTTTTTGTTCTTCACGTGATTTTGGTTGTTACAAAGGTAACAATAATCACGCAAAGAACAAAATTTTTTATAGACTTTCAAGCATGCGCTTGATAACTACTTCGGCTGATATTTCACGATTAGCAGCTTCTGGAATTACTAAGCTGTGATCGCTTTCAATTACGTCATCGGTAACGATGAGTCCTCGACGAACTGGAAGACAGTGCATAAAATAACCATCATTGGTCCAGCTCATGTGCTCTGAATCGATTGTCCAACTCATATCGTGATTCAGATTCTGACCATAGTTTGCCTTGTCCTTAACACCAGGGCAGCTCCAGTTCTTGGCATAAACGAAATCGGCACCTTCGAGCGCCTTCTTCTGATCATACTCAACCTTAGCATTACCAGCAAACTTAGGATCGAGTTCGTAGCCTTCTGGGTGAGTGATGACGAAATCCACATCGGCTGCATTCATCCACTGTGCAAATGAATTAGGTACAGCCTGAGGCAAACAACGACAGTGAGGTGCCCAACTCAATACCACTTTTGGACGCTTGATGTTTTTCTTTGCACTCCATTCTTGAATAGTGATGAGGTCGGCAAATGCTTGAAGTGGATGCACAGTAGCAGTTTCCATAGCGAAAACAGGACGACCACTGTACTTCACAAACTGATTGACGATAGTCTCGGCATAATCGTAGTCGCGATCCTCAAGACCAGCGAATGAACGTACACCAATCAAGTCGCAGAAGGATCCCATAACAGGAATAGCCTCGAGCAAATGCTCGCTCTTGTCGCCATCCATAATGACACCACGCTCTGTTTCCAGTTTCCATGCACCAGCATTTACGTCTAATACAATGACGTTCATACCCAAGTTCATGGCTGCCTTCTGTGTACTTAAGCGAGTGCGAAGACTATTATTGAAGAATATCATGAGCAGAGTCTTGTTCTTACCCAACTCCTGATAGTCGAAACGATTTTTCTTTACTTGCTGCGCTTCTTCAAGTGCTTTATTCAGATCTCCAAGATCTTCTACATTAAAGAATGTTTTCATATTCTTTTGAATTTGAAATTAATAATCTAAAATTAAGCTCGAATCTGTCCGTTGCCTTCAATCAGCCACTTGTAGGTGGTGATTTCCTCTAATGCCATTGGACCTCTTGCCCCTAGTTTCTGGGTACTGATACCGATTTCGGCACCTAAGCCAAACTGTCCACCATCAGTAAAACTGGTTGGGGTGTTGACGTATACGCAGGCTGCATCCACCATCTGCTGGAAAATCAAGGCGGTCTCCTTGTTCTCTGTAACAATGCTCTCACTATGACCGCTACCATATTTAGCAATATGGTTGAGGGCTTCACTGATGTCGGCTACAGTCTTGATACCAAGATTCATACTCATCCATTCTGTATTCCATATATCTTCAGTGACGAGTTGAAGAAGTTCGTCAGGATAATTGCCTTTCAATACCTCATAGGCAGGTGCATCCGCATGAATCTTAACTTTCTTTGCTGCCATTGGTGCTACCAATTCGAAGAGATCGTTGAGACGATTTTTATTTATTAATAAGGTGTCGAGTGAATTACAGACACTGCATCGACGTGTCTTGGAATTGTCGATGATTCCTTTTCCAATAGTGACATCTCCTTCCTCATCGAAATAAACATGAACTACTCCTGCTCCAGTTTCGATGACTGGAACTTTGGCGCTATCGCGGACAAACTGGATGAGCTTTTTTCCACCACGAGGGATGCAAAGGTCGATGTAACCAACAGCATTCAGCATTTCGCCTGTTGCCTCGTGGGTTGCTGGCAGCAGTTCTACAACAGAAGGGTTCACGTTGTATTTCTTCAATACTTCGTGAATCAATGCCACTTCTGCGCGGTTGGTATCATCGGCATCCTTTCCACCTTTTAATATAGAGGCATTTCCACTCTTGAAGCAGAGAGAGAATACATCAAAGGTTACATTAGGGCGTGCCTCGTATACCATTCCAATGACTCCGAAAGGTACACTTACTCGACGAAGATGCAAGCCATTTTCCAGAGTCTTCTCCTTGAGAATTCTTCCAAGTGGTGATGGGAGAGTGGCAACGTGGCGCATATCAGATGCAATATCCTCTAAACGCTTGTCTGTAAGTTGAAGGCGGTCGTAAAGCGGATGCTCTTTATCCATACGGGAAAGATCACTCGCATTGGCTTTCAGAATATCCTCTTTCTGAGCAATAATAGCATCAGCTACTGCATGCAATATCTCATTTCGCTGGTCATCGGAAAGCAAGGCAAGGGTCTTGCTTGCTTCCTTGACAGCTCTGAAGGTGCTTTCTAGTTCCATAATATCCCTTATTTAATTGGTTTTGCAACAAACTCCGTATGCAAGGTATCCATAGGATTCTTCTTAAGTTTGACAAGAATGTCGGAAGTGTTTCCGTTGGCAATGAGCACACGAATACCGGCATTGGCAACTTCGTGGGCTGTTTTTGCCTTAGAAGCCATTCCACCACGGCCGTTGCTGCTCTTTTCATCGGATGCATACTCGCTGATATCTCTGTCGTAGTAAACCGAAGGGATGATACGGGTGTTAGGATTAGAAGGATCACCATTATAGATGCCATCCACATTGGTAAGAAGCACAAGTGTTTTTGCTTCCATCATTTTGGCAATAAGACCAGATAGTTCATCATTATCGGTAAACATCAACTCGGTGAGGCATACGGTATCGTTTTCATTAACGATAGGAAGTACGTCGTTGTCAAGCATAGTTGAGATGCAACGCTTTTGGTTCTCGTAGGCCTCTTTATCCTCGAAGTGATCTTTTGTGGTAAGAATCTGACCAATGTGAATGCCATATTCACGGAACAAATCGTAGTAAAGACCGATAAGTTTTACCTGTCCCATAGCAGAGAAAAGCTGTCGCTGCTCCACATTGTCAAGCTGATGATCGGGGTGGAGTTCATCTCTACCTGCCGACACTGCACCTGAAGATACGAGAATAATCTCATATCCATTACGCTTCAGCCATACAATCTGATCAACGATTGCTGACATGCGGGTCACATCTAGTTTTCCATCGTTACGGGTCAGTACATTGCTGCCCACCTTTACTACAATTCGCTTCATTATATCTCTCTTTAAATTAATTCTTTAGTATATGATTAGTGATTATTTGTGTAATTAGTAATTAGAAATTAGTGATTAGTGATTGTGATTACCTTTGTTTGATAACAATTAATCGTTAATCATCAACAATTAATCCCTAATCCCTAATCTCTAGTCTATAATCACTTATTAGCATCATTCTCACGAATCTCTACACGGCGAATCTTACCAGAAATTGTTTTAGGTAATTCATCGACAAACTCGACAACTCGTGGATACTTATAAGGAGCAGTTTCATGCTTTACATGATTCTGCAATTCTTTAATCAGTTCTTCACCGGCATTGTCCTTGTAATCATCAGCTAGTACAACGGTGGCTTTCACAATCATACCACGAATTGGATCGGGTACACCTGTAATTGCACATTCTACTACAGCTGGGTGTGTCATCAAGGCATTTTCAACCTCGAACGGGCCGATGCGGTAGCCTGAACTCTTGATAACATCATCGGTACGGCCAACAAACCAATAGTAGCCTTCCTCATCACGCCATGCCATATCGCCTGTGTGATAGATGCCATCGTGCCAAGCTTCACGGGTTTTTTCCTCATCGCGATAGTAGCCTTTGAACAAACCTATAGATTTGCCATTAAGGGTGTTTACGCAGATTTCTCCTTTCTCACCATCCTCACATTCTGTTCCATCTGCACGAAGGATACTAACATTGTATTGTGGATTTGGTTTGCCCATACTTCCTGGTTTTGGCTTGATCCAAGGGAAGGTGCCAAGCGTCATGGTGGTTTCTGTCTGTCCGAAGCCTTCCATAATATGAATACCTGTCAGCTTGAAGAAGGTTTCCTCTACGGAAGGATTCATTGCCTCACCGGCGGTTGTACAATATTTCAGACTGCTGAGATCGTATTTGCTGAAATCCTCCAGAATCATAAAGCGATAGATGGTAGGAGGTGCACAGAATGAAGTTACGTGATACTTCTCCATTGCACGCATTACTTTCTCGGCAGTAAACTTCTCGTGATCGAATACGAAGACGGTAGCTCCAGCAAACCATTGTCCATAGAGTTTGCCCCATACTGCCTTACCCCAACCTGTATCAGCTACAGTGAGGTGAAGACTGTCTTCGTTAAGATTATGCCAGTAAACACCTGTCGTTAAGTGTCCTAATGCATAGAGATGATCATGGGCTACCATCTTTGGCTCACCACTTGTACCGCTGGTGAAATATATCAGCATGGTATCATCGTTCTCATTTACATTTTCCGGGCGACGGAAATGAGGCGCCTTTGGCCATTCCTCGTGCCAGTTATGGAAATCAGCAGGAACAGGCTTGTCACCTTCACACATTGAATTAACTGCAACTAGTTCCTTAACGGTAGGACTTTCTGTCATAGCCTCCTTAATCTGTGTGGTAACATATTCGTCATTCACACAGATGATAGCCTTTACACTGGCACGGTTGTTTCTGTATATGATATCGTGTTTGGTCAACATGTGAGTTGCAGGAATGGCAATAGCGCCAATCTTGCAGAGTGCCATCATGCTGAGCCACCACTGATAGTGTCTTTTCAAAATAAGCATTACCTTGTCGCCGCGATTAATTCCAAGACTCATGAAATAAGCCGCGGTCTGATCGGTTTGCTCTTTGAATTGCTTGTAGGTCGTTTTTACTTCCTCACCACGCTCACTAGTCCAAAGTAAGCATACTTTATTAGGCTCAATACGAGCCCATTCATCCATAACGTCGTAGGCGAAATTGAAATTTTCAGGGATGATAAAATGCAGATTCTTCTTGAAGTCTTCCTCCGAAGTGAAGGTGGTCTGCTTTAGAAATCTTTCTATCATTGGTTGGCTTGTTTTTTAGATTACTACACAAAGGAACATTGAAGGCTCATTGTTGAGCGCACGCATACAGTGTGGACGACGGCCATCGAAATAGACGCTGTCACCTTCGTTTAATACTAATATCTTGTCATCGATGGTGATTTCGAGAGTACCTTTTACTACTACATCAAATTCTTGACCATCGTGGGTGTTCTTGTTATGATTCTTATCTCCAGGGAGAGGATCTACAGTAGCAAGGAATGGATCTACCTTGCGACCACGGAAACCTCCGGCAAGACTCTGATATTTATAGTCATCACCGCGGTCGATTTCAGGGCCTTGTCCGTTACGGGTAAGGAAATAGCTGCTCATTCTTGGCTCTTCACCAAATAGAAGCACATCAAGGTCGATTCCGTATTTCTTTGAAATCTTGCTGAGACGATAGACTGAAGGGTCAGCCTCTCCAGCTTCGATTTTCAAATAGTGTTCCAGAGAAATACCACAAAGGTCGGCAACTTCCTCTGCTGGAATGTTGAGGACATCGCGAAGGCCTTTTAGTCTTTCTCCGATTTGCTTAATTGATTCTTCCATAATTTGTCTGTATTATAAAACGATAGCAAAAATATGATTTTTTTTTCTAAACACGAAATCGTTTTTCTTATTTCCTGTAGAGTAATCTAAATAAAACAAAAATACTGCACAAGGCTTTTGGGTTTGTGCAATATTTTCTGCTTAAATTCAAATATCTTTTCTGTATCTATGCAAGTGCTTATTTGCTTCCTGCTTTGAGACCTTCGATTACTGCGTTGGTAAATCCGTTACGCTCCATGGCATTCAATCCTTTGATGGTAACTCCGCCAGGGGTTGTCACTTTGTCGATGGCTGCTTCTGGATGCTCGCCTGTTGCCTGTAGAAGCTTAACGGCTCCTTCCATAGTTTGTAAAACAATCTTGGTGGCATCCTTTGCCTTGAAGCCTAATTCTACGCCTCCTTCTACAGATGCGCGAACGTATCTCATGGCATAGGCTATTCCGCAAGATGCTAAGGTGGTACCTGCTCCGAGAAGCTTCTCCTCAATAACCAAACTGCCGCCTAGTTCATCAAACAGATCGGTAACCTTTTTGGTTTCTTCGGTAGTTGCATCGATAGGAACAACGAAGGTCATACTTGCTTTCTCGGAGATTCCGATATTCGGAATGGTGAGGAAGAAGTGTGGGGTGCTTCCGTTCTTGTCGAGCCAAGTCTTGATGCTTTCAGAGGAAACTCCTGCTGCAATAACGATGAGCATCTGCTTGCTGTAGTCGAGGGTATCTTTGATACCTTTCAATACATTTTCTACCAACCATGGCTTAACTACTACGGTTACAATGTCGGCACCTTTTGCGGCTGCATTGTTATCGGTAGTAACACTTACTCCCTCACTGGCAAAGTGATCGAGTGTTGGCTGGTATGGGTCGGCAACAGTGATGTCGCCTGGTGTGATTGTGTCGATTTTGAGCAGGCCCTCGACGAATGCTCCGCCCATGGCACCTGCTCCAATAATTGATATTTTCATTGTGATTAGAATGTTTTCAGTACTTTCTCAAATTTCTCCATGAAGAGATCTACATCATCCTTGGTGAGTACCAATGGAGGAAGGATTCTGAGAATATTTGTGGAAGCACAACCTGTGAAGACATGCTCCTCGTAAATTAGTTTTCCACGCACGTCCTTGTGAGGAATGTCCATTTCTACGCCAATCATCAAGCCTTTACCTCTTACATCAACGATATGAGCATTTCTCTTCTGGAGTTCTTTCAACTGCTCAATGAAATATTCTCCTACAAGATGTGCATTCTCTACAAGTCCTTCATTTTCGTATATGTCAAGAACTGCGAGGGCTGCAGAACATGCCAGATGATTACCGCCGAAGGTAGTACCCAACTGACCGTAGGTTGGCACGAATTCTGGTGAAATCAGTACACCAGCCATAGGGAAACCATTGCCAATACCCTTTGCAACTGTGATGAGATCAGGCTTTATGCCCAACCATTGATGAGCAAAGAACTTACCTGTACGACCGTAGCCACACTGGATTTCGTCACAGATGAGGTAGGCACCATATTGCTTACAGAGTTTAGAAAGACCCTGTGCGAATTCTGGAGTTACAAGATGGCAGCCACCTACACCCTGAATGCACTCAAGGATACATGCGCATACATCGCCTTTGGCAAGTTCTACTTCCCAAGCCTTCAAATCATTGATAGGAAGGAAGGTTACATGACCGTTGTCGTTGATAGGTGCGACAATCTTTGGATTGTTGGTTACTTCTACGGCAAGAGATGTACGTCCGTGGAAGGCTTTGTTTATAGATAAAACGCGCTTTCTTCCATTCTTGAAAGAAGCAAGTTTCAAAGCATTCTCATTTGCTTCGGCACCAGAATTGATGAGGAAGAACTGATAGTCTTCATAACCGCTTATTTTTCCCAGTTTCTCGGCAAGTTGCTGCTGAAGTTTGTTGATTACAGAGTTGCTATAGAAACCAAGGTTGTTGAGCTGCTCGGTTACTTTCTCAACATAGTGAGGATGACAGTGGCCAACGCTGATAACTGCGTGTCCACCATAGCAGTCAAGGTACTCCTGACCGTTTTCATCCCAAACTCTTGTTCCTTTTCCTTTAACGACATTGATGTCGAAAAGTGGATATACATCAAATAGTTTCATATCTTCTAGAAAGCTGATGCCTTCAGCTTGAGTCCTGTTGTCTGGTCGAGACCAAACATTATGTTCATGTTTTGAGTAGCTTGTCCTACTGCTCCCTTCAGAAGGTTGTCGATGCAGCAGGTAATGAGAAGTTTGTTGCCAATTTTGTCGCAATGTACCAATGCCTTGTTGGTGTTGACAACCTGCTTCAAGTCGATAGCCTTGTCTACATAGTGGGTGAACTTGGCATTCTTGTAGAATTCCTTGTAGCCGGCTACGATTTCCTCGATAGGCTTGTCGGTCTTTACAACTTCGGTTGCAAAGATACCTCTGGCGAAGTCGCCTCGGTATGGAATAAAGTCGATGCTTGCATCCAAATAGCCCTGAGTGGTTGTCAGACTTTCACGAATCTCGTGAATGTGCTGGTGACTGAATGCCTTGTAGATGCTCAGGTTGTTATTGCGCCATGAGAAATGGGTGGTTGCTCCTGGCTTCACGCCTGCACCAGTAGAACCGGTGATGGCATTTACCGATACATCCTCGTTGAGAAGATGCATGTGAGCAGCCGGCAGCAATCCGAGTTGTATGCAGGTTGCAAAACATCCCGGATTGGCTACATGCTGAGCTTTGGCTATTTCGGATTCATTTATTTCTGGGAGTCCGTATATGAAATCGTGAGCTGCAGCTGTAGGATGCTGGGTGGTAACGATGCTCTCTGGATGAAGACGGAAATCTTGTGCCAGATCGATGATCTTCACGTTGGCAGGAATTTCGTGTTCTTTCATAAAGGCTTCGCTCTTGCCGTGACCAAAGCAGAAGAAAACAACATCTACTTTGTCGAATGGCAATTCGCTGGTGAACTTCAGATCGGTTTCACCATAAAGACCTTCGTGAACATCTGAAACAGGATTTCCTGCATTACTCTCACTATTTGCAAATACGATTTCGGCTTCTGGATGGTTAAGCAGGAGGCGAATAAGTTCTCCTCCTGTATAGCCTGCAGCGCCTAATATTCCTACTTTTATCATTTATAATCTCTCTTAATATTTTGGCATACATATCCACAAAATAATGTAGATAAGTCCGCCAGAAAAACAGGTACCTATGGTGGCTACTAGATAGACGAGTCGTACTAATGCTGGATCCCATCCAAAATATTCTGCGATACCGCCTAATACTCCTGCACACCAAAAATCTGTTGCTGATCTCTTTAATCTTTTCTGATTCTCCATATTTCTTTGCTTTTAGTTTTTTATTTGTCTATTTGACGAAAGTTGAGTAGACAAAGTTGCAACCGCTGCAAAAAAAAATATAGAAATCAGTTTTTATCTTTCCTCTTCAGGATGCAAACCGTAGTATGCACGAAGTGGTGTAGAGCAGATCTTGATGAAGCCCTTTGCATCCTCGGCTGTCCATCCATGGTTCATCTCGCCATACTCGCCAAGCTTTGACTTGGTAAGGTCGTCAGGTGAGTCTACGCCTACAGTCTGGAATCCGAATGGACGAAGCTTCAAGATGGCTGTACCGTTCACATTTCTCTGAGTACTTGTGAGGAATGCTTCCATATCTGGCATTACTGGCTCGAGATACTGACTCTCGTGCAAGAACATGCCATACCAGTTGCCGATCTGATCCTTCCAATACTGCTGCCATTTACTGAGTGTGCTCTTCTCTAAAAGACGATGAGCCTCAATAATCAGCTTAGGAGCTGCAGCCTCGAAACCTACACGGCCCTTGATACCGATGATGGTATCGCCAACATTGCAGTCACGTCCGATGGCATAAGATGCTCCAATTTCCTCGATCTTCTGGATTGCCTTGATTTTGTCATCGAAATGCTCGCCGTTAACAGCTTCGATCTCGCCTTCCTTGAAGGTAATCTTCAATTCTGCCTCCTCTTCTTTTGCAGTAACATGCTTAAGGTAAGCATCCTCTGGAAGACCCTGAGTTGGGTCGAGAATCTCGCCACCACAGATACTGGTTCCCCAGATACCTACATTATATGAATACTTCAGTTTGGTGAAGTCGGCATAGAAACCATGCTCGTTCAGATAGTCTACTTCTTCCTTACGGCTCAGCGCTTTGTCGCGGGTAAGGGTGATAATCTCAACACCTGGTGCCATTACAAGGAATGTCATGTCGAAACGAATCTGGTCGTTGCCAGCTCCGGTAGAACCATGAGCGATGGCGTCAGCACCGATTTCCTTGGCATAACGAGCGATGGCGATAGCCTGGAAGATGCGCTCTGAAGATACAGAGATAGGGTAGCAATTGTTGCGGAGAACATTACCGAAAATCATGTATTTCAATGATTTTGCGTAATATTCCTGAGTTACGTCGAGTGTTGCATAAGCTACTGCGCCCAGCTTGTAGGCATTTTCCTCATTTGTCTTCAGCTGTTCCTCGCTGAAACCGCCTGTGTTGGCGCAAGCTGCATAAACATCCCATCCGTCCTGGGTGAGCTTCATCACTGTATATGATGTGTCGAGTCCTCCTGAAAAGGCTACAACTACCTTCTTCTTTGCCATAATATAAAATCTCCCTTTTAAATTTTAATCTTTTGATTCGTCTATTTTGCTGAGTCTTTCCAGTACGTCTGCTGGTAATTTTGCTGGCAGATGTTCCTCTGGATCGAAAAGCATTGCTGTGCAGATGCAATAGCGGCGGTTGGTTCTAACCAGCACGTCGTGGTTGATACATCCTTCACATCCACGCCAGAAACTCTCGTCATCGGTAAGGTCGGCAAATGTTACAGGAAGATAGCCCAACTGGGTGTTCATCTTCATAACGGCCGAGCCTGAGGTGAGTGAGAATATCTTTGCATTTGGCCAGCGCTTGCGGGCCAGTGTGAATGTTACGTTCTTTATTCTTTTGGCAAGGCCCAGACCGCGGAAGTCTGGATGCACAATGAGGCCGGATGTGGTGACATAGTGCTTGTTGCCCCAGGTCTCGATATAACTGAAACCTGCGAATTTCTCTCCCTGCAAGGCAATCACTGCCTTGGTTTCTTTCATCTTTGTTGCTACATATTCTGGGGAACGCTTGGCTATACCTGTTCCGCGAACTTTAGCTGCATCAGCAATAGTTTTTAGTATGGTGTCGACATATTTAATGTGTGATTCGTCGGCAACCATTACCTTAATCTCTTCCATTTACTTTATATTAGAAATAACGGCTTTCAAGCCTTCGATAACTTCTTCTGGGGTAACTCCCTCTTTTTTCACAATGAAAATTGTATCGTCGCCAGCAATAGTTCCGAGTATTGAATCAACACCGCTGTTGTCAATATTATAGGCGATGCTGCTGGCGTAGCCTGGACGTGTCTTGATCACTCCGATGTTTCCAGAGAAATTGATTGAGACAAATCCTGGAGTCTGAAGCATTTCTGTTGCTGACATCGGACTAGTAACACGCTTGTACATGGTTTCATTAGGAAGTACATAAACGTATTTACCATTCATAGATGCTGCTTTGGCAACCTTGAGTTGTTTCAGGTCACGGCTGAGGGTGGCCTGTGTGAGTTTAAAACCTTCCTTGGCAAGTGCCTTGAGCACTTCGTCCTGGCTGCCTAGTTCCTGGCTGGAAATAAGCATCTTCAGGGCTTCCATTCTGCTGTTCTTAATTTTCATCTGATGTATTTTTATTCAACTTTCGGTTGCAAAATTATATAATTTAGAATTAATATCCAAACAATTTTTTAAAAAAGTGATGAAAAAACATACAAATTTATTCTTTTTTATACTAAAGGGTAGAATATTTATCCAAAAAAGGGGGATTTTGCAAAAAGCAAAATCCCCCTTTGGATGTTTTATTTTGTTTTTTATTTTCTGTCTCCAAGTATTCTTAGAAGATAGAGGAAGAGGTTGATGAAGTCAAGGTATAAATTTAATGCTCCAATAAGAGCTAGTTTCTGTGCACCCTCGCTCATGTCGGATTGTGTCATGAGTAATTTCTTAATTGCTTGAACATCATAAGCGGTAAGGCCAGTGAACAATAATACACCAATGTAACTTACAATCATATCAAACCCGTTGCTCTTTAGGAATAAATTTACGACGGATGCAATGATAATTCCAATGAGTCCCATCAGTAAAATCTTGCCAAATTTGCTGAGGTCTGTTTTGGTGGTATAGCCAATAACTGCCATTACTCCGAAGGTTCCTGCTGTGATAAAGAATACTTTTGCGATGGAACTAAAGGTGAATGCCAGGAATATAACTGACATGGTAACACCATTTAGAATGGAGTAGAGGATGAACAGCATGGTTGCTGTCGATAGTGATAGTGTTTGTAGACGGGCAGAAATGTACCATACTAACGCTATTTCTCCAATCATTGAGCCATAGAAAATAACTTTGTTGCTGATGATGGTCAACATTAATGTTGGACTTGCTGCAATGCCAAAAGCAGTAACGCCGGTAAGTGCTAGTGCTAATGCCATCCATACATATACTTTTCTCATCAGGGCTGGCATAGCCAATCCATATTCTTTGTCTCTAGATGTTACAAAAGCTTTTTCATTTGTATTAACAGAACTCTGATTGAGAGATCTGTAGAATTCTTCTTCTGTCATATTCGTATTAATTTATAGTTTTATTAATGTGAAGGCAAAGATAATGCCATTTCTTTGAAACTGACAAATTGCTATACTATTTTTAACCAAATTAACTGAAATCTGACAAAATTGTATGTTTGCAATAGTTTTTTCTTACCGTTCTTAGGAAGGAAAGCTTTTTTGGGGGAGTTGAACTTTTCTATCTTTTAGTCTGTTAAAAGCGCGAAGTAACACACTTAGAATGCCTAAGTAGACTTGTTTGCTTTTGCAATTCAAGTCACCACTGAAAATTTTATAACTATTGAAACCTTTTTTTCGAAAATAAATTTTCACTCTACATCCTCCATGCTAAACTAACTTCATAGATGCCAATACTACTTGTCACTAACTCATAAGAAATAGAGCGGCTAACTCATATCTGTTCTAACCTAGTCTGGATAATTTATAAATTCCTTTCCTTTTATTCAATCTCTCCCACAAGCGATGAGGAAGTAGTGTGATAATTTTTCTATGAATTATTCAGAGTGAATGTGTTGATTTATAGGTCGTTTGGCATGGTAATGATATCACCTTTTGCTTGTTTATATAACGTGCAACACTTGTTTCACATAATGTTAAAACTCGTTGGTGGAATTAATATAGTGTATACTTAATCTTAGTATGGATAAATTAGGCGCATCATCACCTATACAAAAAAATAAAAACATTTAAAAAAGTTCCTCCATATTTTAAGCTAAGTAATTGAAATACAGTATCTTAACAATGTAGGAACTTTTTGTTTTACATGAGTGCTAAATCATGAAAAATGTCAGATAGCTATAAAGTCAGCTGGTTTATGCCATTTCTGAAATGGACATTATTAAGTGCTAAGAAGGTGTATATGGGGTATCAAAAACATAGTTATAGGAAAGTCTGCCTAGAGGCAGATTATTATCGGCCTTAAGGCAGACTATAATCTGTCTCTAGGCAGACGATGCCTTCTTCCGTCCTTCGTCAAGCTAAAGGGCAGAAATGAAGATTTAATCCCAATAATATCATTTTTCGATGTTAAGAGGGGTGGATTTCCTCTTCATGTGGCTTATACAAGTGCACAAGCGTCACGCGCAAGGTCGATGCATCGAAATGTTAAAAAAGCTAACTCAACGGTTTAGCTAGTCTAAACCGACGGTTTACGACCCCTAAATGGTGCATTTACGTTGGCTATTTCAATAGTATTCGTTAATCACTAGATTTCAAACAGTTATTTCTCGTCGAATTCACGTTAATTATGATTAGTCTTGCAGATTAGTTTTTGGCATACCCTCTTTGATTATCCCGGTTAACACATTTCAAAAAGTTCCTCCATAGTTAATTTCATGATATCCAATGAGTTATCTTGGAATATGGAGGAACTTTTTTTATTGAATGAAAAATAAGCGTGATGTATGTAATTGTAGCTTGCGACGATGCCAAGTTGTCGTTATGTATCAATGAGATGTATGTTTTTATATGTTATTGGCAATTTTCAATATTTAATTCCGCCAACGGGTATCAAACAAGTGTTTCATATTATTGAAGGTAACTATATCTGGTGTGGAGGTTGCAGAAATAGAGGAGATGCCTGTGCGTATTTTCGGGTAGCTTGCAGCAAATTCATATAATAAGGGTGCTCAAAACTTAATTAATGACTACTGGATTATTTTGGTTTGCTACATATAATTAATGTGTCCGCGCACAATGTCGCGTTTAATTGTAATTATTTCCGAAAAAGTGAGCAAAAAATCAAAATTAATCGCAGAAACATTTGGTGGTGTCGGAAATAGTTGTTACCTTTGCACTCGCTTTTGAGAAATACAACATCTCGATAAGCATGAAGAAAGAGTTCTTTGAAAAGATTACATAAAACAGAGTAGTAGTACAAGAAGCATATACCTTATATAATATAAGGTATATGGGTAAAAGAAACGAACCGATCGATTTTTGATCAGGCTTTTGATTCAGTAAATACTATAAGGATAGGCGTTCTGAGAAACAGACAAACATCAACTGTAAAGTTGAAAACAATATTTTACAATGGAGAGTTTGATCCTGGCTCAGGATGAACGCTAGCTACAGG
>CAJOPE010000165.1 GCA_905236815.1 uncultured Prevotella sp.
CTACCTTTGCACCAAAATTATGTTATTAGAACTGCTTCATGTGACGATAGGCCAGCAGATTCGCTCGCTCTCGATGTCAGTAGGCGAGGGACAACTGGTTACCATTACGGGCTCGAAAGGCTCGGGAAAGTCGTTGTTGCTACGCGCCATACTCGGACTGATTCCCGTTGACGACGGGTTTATCAGCATCGACGGTGAGCTGATGACACCACAGTCAGGGTTCTACTTCCGCAAACAGATGGCTTACGTGCCACAACACCTGTCGTTTCCGAAGGGATATCATGGTGCCGGAATGGAGCGATGGGACGACCTGACGGCTGACGAGCGGTACCTGTTGTTGCTCAACAAGGCGATTGCGACAGACAAGCAGATGCTGATAGTTGACGAACCAGAGGATATGCTGACAACAGAGACGCAGGCTACTGTCGACCAGCTGCTGCAGGAAGCTGCACAGCGTGGAAAGACCGTGGTGGCTGTCAATCCACGAATCCAGAAAAACCAAGTCGTACTATGATAACCGCTTATGTCATATTGGTCATTGCCGTCGTGATATGGAAAGGCTACTTAGCCTGGAAACGAGGCATGAGAACTTATCGGCGAGACCTGGAAGAACACGACTCGCTGCGAGAATACCTCTTGGGAAACGGGGCCTCAAGGCGTGAATCGTTGAGACCTTTTGTCAACCACGCGTTGGAAAGGGCGCTGAAACCCTTGAGTGCACAATGGCGACTGTGGCTGATACTGGTAGTGCTGGGACTGTTGGTGGCACTGTTCACCAAGGCCGACACACCCAAGAAGACCTCCAAGACCAACGACTTGACGATGGTGCGGGTGAACGAGGAAACCACCTTCCTGCGCCGCTATGCCTATAAATGCTGGTATTCTGAGACAATGCGCATCCCGTTGGCTGTATCCTGGTATCTGGTGGGTGACCACGTCACAGGAACCTTCAAACGCAAGGGGGTTGCCTTCCATGCCGACTACGACGTGAAAGGCGTGCCTGTCACAACACAAGACTATGTGCAGTCGGGCTACGACAGAGGACACATGTGCCCGTCGGGTGACAATAAATGGAACCAACTGGCTCAGGAACAGTCGTTCCTCATGACCAATATCTGTCCGCAAAGTCACCAGCTGAACACCAACGACTGGAATGATCTGGAACAGCGTTGCAGGAACTGGGCAAAGAAATACGGACGGATATACATTGCCTGTGGACCCGTGCTTAGAGGCGACAAGCACAAAACGATAGGCAAGCGAAAAAACCGCATCACCGTGCCTGAGGCTTTCTATAAAGTGGTGCTCAGGGCTGGTCGCGACACGACAGCCATAGGCTTCGTCTATGAGAACAATGACGAGCGACAGCCTATGCGACAGGCTGTGTGTACGGTTGACGAGGTGGAGCGACTGACAGGATTGGACTTCTTCCACCATCTGCCCGACGCTGTGGAAAGTAGGGTGGAGCAGTCGGCTCGCTTTGACGCATGGTAAGAAACAATAATATTTTAGAAAAAATCGGGAGCACTTTTGGAGGTTTCTCGATTTTTTTTGTAACTTTGCAAGCCGAAAACGTATAAACCGTTATTAATTTAAGGTAAAAGAACATTATGGGTGGCTTCTTTGGCACAATCTCAAAGCAGGACTGCGTAAACGACTTGTTTTACGGGACCGACTACAACTCGCACTTAGGTACAAAACGCGCCGGATTGGTTACTTTCGACAAGGAAAGCGGATTCCATCGCTCTATCCACTCGTTGGAACGCAACTATTTCCGCTCCCGCTTCGAGGATGAACTGGACCAGTTCAAGGGGCATCAGGGACTGGGCGTCATTAGCGACACCGACCCTCAACCCATTATCGTCAACTCGCATCTGGGCCGCTATGCCGTCGTGACTGTGGCTAAGATCAACAACCTGCGGGAGATTGCCGACGAACTGATGCAGCAGCGAATGCACCTCAGCGAGATGTCGGCAAACAATATCAACCAGACGGAACTGGTGGCACTGCTGATCAATATGGGAGATACGTTTGTGGAGGGCATCAACCTGGTTTACCAGAAGATTGAGGGATCGTGCTCCACGCTCATCCTGACGGAAGACGGCATCATCGCTGCACGCGACTTCCTGGGGCGCACTCCTATTGTTATCGGACAAAAGCAGTTGCACCGCCTGTCACCCATCGGAACGGACGAATTCTTGCAGGCATACGCCGTGTCCAGTGAGACGACGAGTTTCCCGAACCTCGACTATAAGATTATTCGTGACCTGGGACCAGGCGAGATTGTTCGACTGCGTGCCGATGGTATCGAAGTGATGCAGAAACCCTTCACACGTTGTCAGATATGCTCGTTCCTGTGGGTTTACTACGGCTTCCCTGCCAGTGACTATCAAGGCATCAACACGGAATATGTGCGTGAGCGAAACGGCAGACTGATGGGTGAGAAGGATACCGGGATAGAGGCCGACCTCGTGTGCGGCATCCCTGACTCAGGCGTCGGTATGGCGCTGGGCTATTCCGAGGGCAAAAAGGTGCCTTATAAGCGTGCCGTACTGAAATACACACCCACATGGCCTCGCTCGTTTACCCCAGGAAACCAGAATCGTCGCGACCTGGTGGCTAAGATGAAACTCATCCCCAACCCCGCCATTCTGAAAGATCAGCGCATCGTCTTCTGCGACGACTCCATTGTTCGTGGTACCCAGTTGCGTGACAACGTGCGCACTTTCTTTGAAAACGGTGCCAAGGAGGTACATGTGCGCATCTCCTGTCCGCCCTTGGTCTATGGCTGTCCGTTCATCGGCTTCACCACGTCGAAGAGCGATATGGAACTGATTACACGGCGTATCATCAAGGACTTCGAAGGTGATGACAAGAAGAATCTGGATAAGTATGCCAAGACAGATTCGCCTGAGTATCAGCGGATGGTCAACGAGATAGCGCGTCGGTTGGGACTGACTAGTGTTAAGTTTGCCAGCATCGAGGACCTTGTCAAGTCGATAGGATTGCCCAAAGAAGGGGTATGTACGCACTGCTTCGACGGCAGCTCATACTGTTACGCACGACATGGTGAAGAGTGGTTTACGTAGAATTGAAGGCTGCGATTAAGCGAGAGCAGAACCAAGCTTGCTTGGGTTTTGCCGAGCGTGAGCAGGCTCGATGTGAAACATCAAAAATTAAAAAAACAAAAAAATAAAGGCACGGATTCTCATAATTCGTGCTTTTTTCGTATCTTTGCAGCCTAATTTCAATATGTAAGCGTGAAAATACGACAAGTGCTGAGCGCCCTTGAACAGTTCGCGCCCCTGCCCTTACAGGAAAGCTGGGA
>CAJOPE010000166.1 GCA_905236815.1 uncultured Prevotella sp.
TCAATGACTTTGTCGCCATTCAGCCTATAGATTCCACCGCCTTGTATATTCCACTCTTTGGGGACGGTCCAATCGAAGACGTTTGTACCTGTGGGAACCTCATAGACTTTTATCTCTGGGATTATCTTACGGATTATCTCCAATGATTCGCGGAAACCGTTACCGGTAATACTACGACAGAGAGGAAACAACCTCCCTGCTAAGTCATACATAGCTTTGCCATTATCCAATGCCATATCTTACCAAGCTGTTTGTCCGCCGTCTATCATGATGTTGACACCAGTAACGTATTTAGATGCTTCTGATGACAAGTATATCATAGCACCTACCAAGTCGTCAGGATAGCCAATCCTGCCTAACATTGTCTTATAAGCCAGACGGTCTTTAAATAACTTGTTTTCCTGCACGTTCTCATGGGGGAATGAACCTGGGCTAACGCTATTGGCGCGAATATTATATTTGGCCAAATAGGCAGCACAATATTTCGTTAATTCTACTGTGGCAGCTTTGCCTGCACCATAGTTTGGAGTGCTGTTAAAAGGTGTGTCAAAATAGGTACGTGGATCAGGGGCACCTACAGCATAGAGTGAACCGATGTTTACGATGCTTCCACTTTTGCTCTTTTTCATATAGGGGATAATCTCTCGGATTGTGCGAAAGGTATATCCGATTGTACCATCAATACCCTTCTGCCAATAAGCATCATCCATAGTCTCTACGTCTGTCATGACACCAGCGCCTAAGTTGGCAGCCATGGTAATTAAGTTGTCTATAACGCCAGCTTCTCCTGCTGCATGTTTAAGTGATGCTTTGATGGCCTCGGTGTTACTTAAATCACACTCTATATAATGAATTCTGTCCTTATCGCTAATGTCCTCGATTTCGTTAATCTTATAATCGATGACATAAACGTCAGCTCCATAATCTACCATCCCCTTAACAATCTCACGACCCAGATAGCCACAGCCACCTGTAATAACAGCCTTCCGTCCTTCTAGGGAGAACATGTTCTTGTAATCCATAATAATAAAATTAAATTAAACCTTTTGTTATTTTAAGTGTTTCGTAGGCTCTTTCTGGACTGTTGATGTTTTCTATTTTTCCTTTAGACTCATAGAGATCCAGAAAATAAGCCATTTCGTCTTGATAGAAATGATCGTCAGTCTTATAATGTTCAACAACCTCATTTACCTTGTATTCACAGCTCTGTTTGTTGAAATCCACCACGATGACATCGTCCTGTGTATATAATTCCGTTTGGCGGTTCCTTACTCTTCCGAAGTAGTCGAGATGCATTTCTACTATCTTGTCGTTATATTCAAAAATGTAAGTTGCCAAGTCACATGCATCCATGTCTAGATGGGAGAACTTTCCTGTCACGCGGTGCACATTCTTGGGTTTCCCGAAAAGATATATCATATAGTCGATTTCATGAAGTAAATCAACGTCAACACCGCCACCTCTGTCTTTAAAGCATCGAAAACTTTTGCGGTAATCTCTCCCAGGCTGCCAACTAGGCATGTAACTTGAGAAGATGATCCTAGCAGAATATACCTTGTTGTTGTCGATACATTCTTTTAATTTCTTGACGTATTGTGTGAAACGGATTGGAGCGGCAACATAATAAATATCCTCCTTTCTTTTGGGGCGAATGGCTTCAATAGGATAGTTGGGTGTGTCAAAAATAGGCTTTTCGATAAACATGCTATCGCAGATATTCCTATAATTCAGAATGTTTGCATAGTGAGTTTTCGTCTCATCCGTAACAAACAAGATGTCATAGTGCTCATCCAAATCGTTTTTGCTTCTCACTTCGTGCCTGATTTTTTCAGCAATAGAGGGTGGAAGGATTCTCTCACTGTACCTGATAGCATCGATTTCCAGAGAAATGCCTTTTTGGGAACACAGAGTGGATAAGTTGGTGATATGACGGGAAGCAATTGATCCCGTGGCTGTAAATAATACTTTCATTAAATTATTGATGGTTATGTTGCAGATCGTATTTCATTTCCATTAGTTTCCAGTCCTCTGGCGTATCAATGTCCTGTGATTCTGACTCTGCCAGGATAAAAGGTAGCGTGTGTTGCGTATAGAGTTTCTTGTCGCGTAACAACGCATAGGTCTTGAATAAGAAGAACTGGTTGCTGTCATGATAGATTTTTTGCAAATCTTGGGAGCGCGCATAGTAGTTTTCCGGGTGCAGTTGTTGCAGTTCACCGTTCTTATTTATGATGGTAGCTCTCTGCGGTGGATAGGAGTACGCTTCCACAGTGCAGATGGACTCCGCACCTTTCGTGGTTTCTAGTTGGTGAAAGGCTTTCACTAGATTCTCTGCTTTTAACAGAGGTTGGGTGGCATATACGCATAGTACGTACTCGTACTCGATGCCCATTTTTTTGTATTCATTCACCACTTCTACTAGTACATCAGCCACACCAGCCTGATCGTTAGAAGTAGAGCTATCTCTAAAGAATGGAACCTTTGCTCCGTATTTAAGAGCAATGTTGGCAATGGTCTGGTCGTCAGTGGAAACCATGATTTCATCAGCGATTCCACTATCTTGTACAGCCTTGATAGAGTAGGAGATGATAGGTTCCCCTTTAAAGTTAGCGATATTCTTATGTGGTATTCTTTTACTCCCACCTCTAGCAGGAATAATACATAGACAGCGTTTCATTTTGTTGGATAATCTATAATGTTAAAAATTTTTTCGACGAACTCGCGGAAGACACCTTCTCCTCCGTTCTTGTAGAGTTTGATGTTGGAGAGTTTTCTGATATATGTAGGAGCACTAGCCGGTACTCCTGCTATTCCTGCGGCTTTAAGCAGTTCGATATCTCCTAGATCGTCACCGATATAGGCTACCTCATTAAGCGTAATACCCAGTTCTTCGCAGATTCTTTTAGCGATTTCAATTTTGTTCTTGACACCTTGATAAAGATAGTCCACTTTCAGCTTTTCTGCCCTTCTTCTAACAATCTCTGTCGTTTCACCTGTAATGATGCCTACAGGGATATTGTTTTGATGGGCAAAGAGTACACCAGCGCTATCGTAGGTATGAAACTTCTTCCATTCGTTGCAAGTTTGGTCGTAGTACATCCCACCATCTGTCCATACCCCATCAATATCTGTCAAAATCAGTTTAATAGCTTTCATTGGATGTCGTCTTTATAGATGATTTCGTTAGCATTGATAGTTTTTTTAGCTATCTTGCCGACAACCTTTTCCTTTTCATCCCATTTAAAACCGTCACCGGGACTCAACATATGGATATCGTCTATAGTAATTTTATCACCAACCTTGATTTCGTGTTTGCTGGCTATTGAACGCTCCAGCTTCAACCTTGAAGACTCTACGCTCTTGTCAATATGGATATCTTCCACCCCCATGCTCATCTCAATATATCTGATGTCTCGCACCATACGGTTTACACCGTCTGGACCCAATGAACCTGCCTGATCTGTACCCTTCATACGTCTGTCAATGGTGATGTGCTTCTCAATAATTTCTGCACCCATGCCAACGGCCACTACTGGAGCAGAAATTCCAATGGTATGATCAGAAAAACCAATCTTATACTGCCCATAGTGTTTCTTTAAATAGGTGATAGTATTGAGATTTACATTTTCTGGGCGGGTGGGATATTGTGACACACAGTGCAGGATTGAAATGTCGGAATGATATCTTGTAATTACTTCTAGTGCCTCGTCAAGTTCTTTCTTTCCTGCCATGCCCGTAGAGAGAATGATTGGGATTTTCGTCTCTGCTAAAGCTGCCAGCAGTGGCAGGTTAGTCAAGTCGCGGCTTGCAACTTTCAGTTTGTCAGGCATAAACAATTTTAACATTGACAGACAGTTGATAGCACAGAGGGTTTCAATGAAGTCCAGACCGAGTGACTTGGCATATTTATAGACCTCAAAATGATCCTCGTTTGAAAGTTCTAAAAACGCACGGTGCTCACCGTAGGTCTTTCCAAAGGAGTTAGGAGAGTCATAGGGTCTATTCATTTGAGAGTCGGCCAGTTCTTCACTCAAATCACGTTTCGTCATTTTGACGGCATTCATAGGTTTCAGATTGAGTCCAAACATAGTTTCATTGATGGGCCTGGCAACCAACTCCACGATTAACTTTGCTAAATCCACAGAGCCATTATGATTCTGGCCAATTTCTCCTATAATATATGTTTCTTTCATTATACCTTAACATAAATATGGTTGCAAAGTTATGAATAATGTTTCAAAATCTATCCAAAATGAGTGTTAAAATTTGATATTTAGCTAAAATGTGTTCTTTTGGAACTGTTTATGAACAGTATTACCAATGGTTTGATACGTATTTTTTGTTTTTTTCATTCTCATTTCACATCTTTTTTGTATCTTTGCACCCATAATAAGGAAAATCTTACTATAGTGGGAGCAAAATGGTAGAAATTCGTTCTGTTACGAACCGCCGTGAGCTGA